>CAYXTH010000079.1:0-4379 GCA_964468025.1 uncultured Muribaculaceae bacterium
TCTTCTTTTATAGTTATATGAATAGATTCGTCATGTAGTCCTTTTGGATCTCGGTCGTAAACATCAATATGATCCTTTCCTTTTTTATCAGTACTAACTTTAATATATGTTCCACCTTTTGTTTTTGTTGCATCATTTCCCGTATATAAATATCTCCTTATTTTTAATATTATTTTAATAATTTTGTAAGTTCTATAATTCCAAATTGAATGTCTTCTCCTAACTTTACAAAATCATTTTCTTTGTTTTCAATGCACCTGTAAGAAAAATCAATTAAATCTTTTTCAGTATATTTGAATTTTATTCCTTTAATGTTATTTGATTCAATAATCTTTTTATATTGATTTATTAAATCCATTAAATATTCGCAGGCTTCATTTTTTAGGTTTTTATCAGTTGTAGTTTTTTCTATACATGAAAGTGAAGTAATTGTTTTTCTCAATAAACTAATAATTTCTAAATTCATAACTGCTCCTTTCTTGTGTTATATTATAAGCTTTTTTTCTAAGCAAATCAATAATTTTACTCGTTGTTTCCCATAAATTATTAACAATTGGTACTATTGTTGTTTTTAATCACTCAAAAATGGAAATGAAAATATTTATTGTCATACTTATGAACCTTTGTTTATTTATATAAGGAGTATGATGGGAATATAAAAGTGTAAAGTGCGTATAATTTATATTGAAAAACCCCTATATGTATGCTATAATGTAGTTGTCTGGTGGTAGTGCCGATATGAAAAACCTACAAATTAACGATTGGGAATCTAATTTATATGTGGTGTTGAATACTTAGATAATAAGGATCCTAAAATGTATAATGTGACGCCCACCTGGTAGAGACCGGTTTTATCGTTAAAGGTACACCTCAGACTAACATTATGCATAGAAAAACTAGGACAATGTTCCTAGTTTTCTCCTTCTTCAAGCATATTTGTTATAAAAATACCATAACCTTTATTTGGATTTGCGACAACTACGTGAGTAACTGCTCCAATAATATAATCTCCTTGAATGATTGGCGAGCCACTCATTCCTTGTACAATACCATTTGTTTTATCTAAAAGATTTTTATCAGTAATTTCAAAAACAAAGTTTTTGTTTTTTTCTTTTGAATTTTTAATTTCAGTAATATTTATTTCATATTCATTTATATCAGTACCATCTAAAACAGTAAAAATTTTAGCTTTACCAAGTTTAATGTCTTTAGGACTTGCTACCTTATAAGTAGTTTTATTTGGTAGGGAAGCAGTGTATGTACCAAATACTCCTTGAGTAGTATTTTCAGATACCTCACCGGTAGTTTTATTTACATCATACTCTGCTTTTTTTTCACCAGGAATACCATCAGTACTTTCTTTAATACCAACTACTTTAGAAGAAAAGATACTACCATCTTTAATTTCCAAAGCTTTACCAGTAGTAAGATCAGCAATTTCGTGACCTAAAGCACCAAATATTTTAGTTTCTGGATCAATGTAAGTAAGAGTACCAATTCCAGTAACACTGTCTTTTACATAAAGACCAGTTTTATAAACACCATTTTCGTCTTTAAAAAGAGTCAGCGTTGCACTTTTTTCCTTACCATCTCTTAAAAAACTTATCTTTATTTTATTACTATCTATTTCACTAATTTTTTTAGCCATATCATTAGTTGTACTTACAGGAGTGTCATTTACCTTAGTAATAATATCACCTGATTTAAGTCCTGCATTTTTTGCTGGATATTCATCATTTACTTTATAAACACCCGCAATGATAATACCCTTAGAATTTAATTTAATACCAATATTTTCACCACCAACAATTATCTTATCAGAATAAGCAAATACAGTGTATGGCATAATAAATAGTGCGAGAAGAAGCAAAAGAAGAGTAATTTTAAAATTTTTTAAAAGCACTTTTTTTACAGCTCCTTATATATTTTTAGGCTACAATAATATTATTTACTATTGTAAAAAATAAATACAAAAAAATTAGTCATTTGACTAATAATTTTCAGCTTTAAGTTCAAAATAAGACTTAGGATGTGCACAAACTGGGCAAACTTCAGGTGCCTCATCTCCATAATGAACGTGTCCACAGTTACGGCAAATCCACATTTTAGGACTTTCTTTTTTAAATACAGTTTCATTTTTAACAGCTTCTAATAATTTTAAATATCTGTTTTCGTGTTCCTTTTCAATTTTTCCAACTTCTTCAAAAAGATAAGCAATCTTTTCAAAGCCTTCTTTTTTAGCTTCTTTTGCAAATTTAGCGTACATATCAGTCCACTCATAATTTTCGCCTTCTGCAGCCATTTTTAATGCTTCCTTAGTATTTATTTTTAGGCTATCTTTTATATCCCCACCAAATAAAAGTTTAAGCCACATTTTAGCGTGTTCTTTTTCATTGTTGGCAGTTTCCTCAAAAATACATGCGATTTGTTCATAACCTTCGCCTCTTGCGATAGAAGCAAAATAAGTATATTTATTTCTTGCCTCACTTTCACCCGCAAACGCGGTAAGCAAATTTTTTTCAGTGTTTGTTCCTTTTAAATTCATAAATCATCCTTCTTTCAATAAATTATATATTTTAAATAATAACTAATAAGAAGATATCCAAGATAAAATATTTTCTTTTGGTATATAACCAGTATTTGTAATATAATCATCACTAGTTTTAAAATAAATAAGAGTAGGTACACTCATAATACCAAATCTTTTACAAAGATTATTATTTTTATCAACATCAATTTTAATAATTTTTACTTTGTCTTTAATTTCTTCAAGTTCCACCGCAAGCATTTTACAAGGCCCACACCAAGTAGCGTAAAAATCTACTAAAACATTACCATCATTTATTAACTTTTCAAAATTATTTTCATTTCCTTCAATCATAATTACTTCCTTTCATATTTTTTTAATAACTTATCAGTACCATTAACTTTTAATTTACCACTATCACTTAATTTTTTAATAGTATCAGTACTAACAACATTATACTTTAAAAATAAATCCAAAGTTTCTAAATTAAATTCATTGTTACTATTGGTATTTTTGTATTTTTCTTTTAAATAACTAAATTCATTCATAACTTTAATAGTTTCACCCGAAATGCTTGAAAGAATAGGCGTTTTTGTAAGTATGGGCTTAGCAAAGTGTGAATTTCCTACTATACTAACATTTAAAAGTGCTAAAACATATAAACATGCAAAGATGATTATATAATTTTTAACTATCCCTAATATCATACCAAGTATTTTTGATGGTATACCAAGTATTATAGTTAAACTTAAAATTTTTTCAAAAATATTAGTAAATACCATTAAAACTTTTAAAATAATTAGAAGTATACTGAAAATTAAAACAAATGATATAATTTCATATACAGCAATATTAAATACAGTAAGTCCTTTTATAAGGCCAAAGAAATCAAAAAACGGTCCTATGCTCATTAAGAAACTACTAAGTGGATTTTTTAAAATAAAGGCTAAAATAATAATAGCAATGTATCCTATTAAACTAAGAAGACTTCTAGTAAAGCCTTGTTTAAATCCTATTAAACCACCAAAGGCTATAATAATTAAAATCAGTATATCAATAATTCCCATATATCCTCCTTCCATTTTTATTATATTACATTTTTTAAAGAAAATAAATCCCTTGCACATAGTTTTTCTTTATGATAAAATTATTACGGAGATGGTATAATGACAAAGGAAAAAGCAAAAACTGTTACTGTAAAACTAAGTGAAAATACAATGAAGAAGATGGAAAAGTATTTTGAAGATAAAAAGAGACCTAAAACTCCACCATACGCAGTGTTTCAAGCCGATGAATTTGATACCACGGTAACGCTTTATCAAAGTGGTAAAGCAGTATTTCAAGGAATAAGTGCGGATATTGATGCGAATATTTGGAAAGAAACTGAAAAAAGATTAAATCCTTTAAAAAAAGTAGATTATAAAGACACTAGTAAGAATAAAGAAGTTAAAAGTGATTTTAATTATTATAGTAATTCTATTGGTTCTGATGAAGTTGGGACTGGGGATTTTTTTGGACCTATTGTTGTTAGTGGTACTTATGTTTCAAAAGAGAATATTCCTTTTTTAGAAAGCCTTGGAGTAAAAGATAGTAAAAAAATGACTGATGCAGAAATTATTAGAGTAGTTCCACAAATAATAAAAAAAATACCTTATTCTACTAGGATTTTAAATAATAGGGAGTATAACCAAAAATATAGTAAAGATGTTAATCTAAATACAATAAAGGCTGTTTTACATAATAAAGTACTTATTGATATGACGGAAAAATATAGTGCAAATTATGTTGTGGTAGATCAGTTTACTTATCCTAGTACTTATTTTAAATATTTAGAAAAAGTGCCTGATGTATA
>CAYXTH010000080.1:0-4360 GCA_964468025.1 uncultured Muribaculaceae bacterium
TTGCTGTTAAAATTGATGGTGTTATGCACGAATTTTCAACTATTGATGGAGTGGTTGAAGACATAGTTGCTATCATATTAAATTTAAAAAATGTAGTTATTAAAAATCACTCTAATGATGTAAAAGTTGCTCATTTATCTGTACATGAGGAAAGAAAAGTTACTGCTGCTGATATAGTATGTGATTCTGATATTGAAATTATTAATCCAGAACAAGAAATTGCTACTTTATCAAAAGGTGGTAAATTAGATATGGAGATTATCATTGCCAATGGTCGTGGTACTGCATATGCACCAGAGAATAAAAAATATATTAAAGATGCAACTGTTGGATTTATTCCAGTAGATGCTTTATATTCTCCAATAAGAAGAATTAACACATATGTTGATAATGCCCGTGTTGGTCAAGATGCATCATATGACAAATTAACTGTTGAAGTTGAAACAAATGGCTCTCTTAGACCAGAAGAAGCAATGGCACTTGCTGCTAAGATTGTAATTGAACATTTAAAAATTATTACTGAGCTTAGTGAAATTGCTGATGTAACAGGGATTATGACTGCTAAACAAGAAGATAGTAAACTAAAAAAACTAGAAACATCAATTGATGATTTAGATTTCTCAGTTCGTGCTTATAATTGTTTAAAAAGAGCAAACATTAATACTCTTGGTGATTTAACTGAAAAATCAGAATTAGAAATGATGAAAATACGTAATTTAGGTAAAAAATCTTTAAAAGAAGTTATTGACAAAATTAAAGATATGGGACTTAAATTCCGTGATGAAGACTAATAGTTAGGAGGATTACAATGGCTTATAGAAAATTAGGACGTGATAATAAACATAGAAGAAGTATGCTTGCTAATTTAACTAAGGACATTATCAATAATGAAAAAGTTGTTACAACTGAAACAAGAGCAAAAGAAGCTCGTAAGTTTGTTGATAAAATGATTTCATATGGTAAAGATGGTTCATTAGTTGCTAGAAGAAAGGCATTAGCGTTTCTTCAAAATGATAAAGCTACTGTTAAAAAAGTGTTTGACGACTTAGCGGTTAGATACGCTAACAGAAATGGTGGTTACACTAGAATATTAAAGTTAGATGAACGTAGAGGCGATGATGCTTTAATGGTTCAAATCGAACTTGTAGAAGGAGATGCAAAATAAGCATTTCTTTTTTTGTTATATTGTGGTTAATAATAATTATTTAATACCCTACTTGAATACATATAGGTATTTTTAATATATTTAAATAGGTGGTAATATGATAACTATTATAGAAAACTTTGGTTATATAGGAATACTTATTTTAATTGCTGTGGAAAACATATTTCCACCTATACCATCCGAGGTTATTTTAACTTTTAGTGGTTTTATGACTAATTATAGTTCTTTAAATATATTTTTAGTTATATTGTTTTCTAGTATTGGTAGTATTATAGGTGCTATTGTTTTATATTATATAGGTAGTTTATTAAATAATTATAGGTTAAATAATTTTTTTTCTAATAAGAGTGTTAAAAAATTAGGTTTTAATATATCTGATATAAATAAGTCAAATGTTTGGTTTAATAGGTATGGGAATATTACTGTACTTGTTTGTAGATTTATACCTATTATAAGAAGTCTTATTTCTATTCCCGCTGGTATGAGTAGAATGAATATGTTTAGTTTTTTATTGTTTACTTTTATTGGCTCTAGTATATGGAATACTGTTTTAGTAGTATTGGGTAGTGTTTTTGGTAAAAATTGGGGGAATATTTCTTTATTTATTAGTAATTATTCGAAAATAATTATAATTATACTAGTTATTTTATTTACACATTACTGTTTTAAAAAAATACAAAAATAAGTGTTTTACATATTGTTTAACATTGGTGTACTGCTATTTACTTAATAAAAAAGTAATATATTAAAAAAATAACTAAATATTATATAAATATTATTTACCATCAATATTTATTGTGATATAATTATTTGGTAACTGTAAAAGTAGTTATAAAAAATTATAGGAAAAGGTGATGAAATGTTAGAAATAATCGCAACTGGCCAAGAATACATGGGAAACATTTTATCTTCCGTAATAGTAGTAATTTTAGTAATTTTACTAGTAGTCATAGCTACTATTTTATTTTCCCCTAAAAAAAGAAATTAAAGTTTCTAAAAAATTGGCTTTTAATATTTAACAAAGAGGTATAATTTATATATCTTTTCTTTTAATATTTTCTAATGTTATACACTTTTTAAATATTATAATAATCATTGAAATAAAAAGCAAAAAAAGATATAATATTATATAAGGGAGGCATAAATATGAAAAAAATATTAAAAAGCCTTTTAACTATATTATCAATGATTATATTTTTTCTCTCATTACTTTTTACTATATTAGTATTTAATATTAGTTATTTCTTTAATTCAGAAAATATTACAAAAGGAATACAAAAAATGGACGTCGCACAAGCTTTACACGAAATAGAAAATTCAAATAAAGGTGGTATGACAATAACTGAAGTTTTAGACAATGCTTATATAGTAGCTGAATACTATGGAGTATCTTCAAGAGTAATAGATGAAATGGTAAATGATAAAGATATAAAACAGTTTTTTGGAACTACTGCTGGGAATGTTACCGACTATATTGTAAATGGAAAAAACAACAAAGCATTAACGAGTACTGAATTTAATACAATATTAGATAAAAACATCGATACTTGGATTAAAAATAGTAAAGTACAAGTAACTGATAGCCAAAAAAGAACATTTTTAGATACTGTAAAAAAAGAAAGTGGTCAAATCATAAATAACTTGCCAACATCAAAAGAAATTGCCAGTAAACTTGGTATTACAAAATTAAATGTACTACAAAAAATATTTAATAAACAAACGAAAACATTACTTTTATTTAGCCTAATAACATCATTTATTTTAATAATGTTATTAAAAATCAAAAACCATAGAAATATTGTATATATAGGATATGCTACTTTAATTGTAGGAATAATAACAGTAGGTATTGGATTACTTAGTAGTGATTTAACCGCATATATATTAACAAAAACAGATATATTACTTGATGTAAGTTTATTTAGTAATATGCTTATGAAACAATTTGTTATTACCGGAATAATATGTTTAGTAATATCATTTGTATTTTATGTAATTCATTTAATACTAAAAAGGGGGAAAAGAATATGACAAAAGGATGCCCAAAATGTGGGCGAATGGTAGAAGCAAACGTTGATTTTTGTCCATATTGCCATTATCATTTCACGCAAACAGATAAAGTCGCAATTATCAAAGAAAATGATAATAAAAAAGTAATAAATGAAACTGCTAGTTTTTTACAAAGAATAGTTGCTTTTAATATAGACTTATATATAATGATAGGAGTATATATACTAATAAAAAACATGTTACAAATAACAATAATATGGCAAGTCTTTAGTATAGTAATGCTTTATCCATTATTTGTAACTATATTTATTTATCTAATATACTCATTCATATTAGAACTATCTCCATTAAAAGGTACTATAGGGGATAGATTGGTGGGCATAATGGTTGTAGATGAAGATAGTTACCAAATAGATTTAAAAATGGCGTTTAAAAGAGTATTTGGTAAAATTTTAAACATATTGACACTTTTTATAGGATTTATTATTTTACCATTTACAAAAAATAAACAAACACTAGACGATTATATAAGTGAAACATATGTAAAAAATAGAACAACTGAATATAACACAAAATTATTTTATGCACATATTCCTTTAAGAATAGTTGCCTTTATATTAGATGTTTTAATTTTAATATTCATTTATTATGCTTTAACACTTTTAAATACAATAATATCTATAAATGTAAATATACTAATTATTATAATAACTATACTATATTTTTCTATTTTGGATAGTAAGTCAGCTACTATTGGAAAACAAATGTTTGCTTTTAAAGTAACTGATTTAAATGGTAAAAACATAAATGTAATAACTTCATTTATTCGTTTAATACTTGCAGTTGCTGAATTATTACCGCTTGGATTTTTACTAGCTATTACAAAACCTACAAAACAAACTCTTAAAGATACACTAACACATACTTCAGTTATAAAAATTGTATATCAAAAAGACTTTTTATAGGTCTTTTTTTGTATATTCTTTTAAAATGTGGTAAAATATATTTGTACAATTAGGAGGAATATTTATGTGTGGTTTTGTTGGATATATAAACAAAGAAAAAGATAAAAAAAAGAATATAAAAAATATGGCTGATTTAATCGCGCACCGTGGACCTGATTCAGAAGGTTATTATACTGATGATACGATTGCTTTAGGTTTTAAAAGACTTTCTATAATAGAT
>CAYXTH010000081.1:0-4255 GCA_964468025.1 uncultured Muribaculaceae bacterium
TAAGTATTTTCTCGCCTGGATTTATATTTAAGTTAATATTTTTTAATGCAAAATTAGTATCATCAAAACTATAACTTACATTTTTAAGTTCTATTTTCCCTTGTAATTTTTTTATGGCAAGCTGTTTTCTTTTATAACTTGTTATATCAAAAACTCTTTCAAAGGCCTCTTTTATTTCTTTTATTTGAATACTAAAACTTACTAAACTATTCAGAGATACAAATAAATAGTTCATAAGTAGAAAATACACAAATAAAGCTCCTAAAGTTATTGTGCCTTTATTTAATAGAGTTATGCCTATAAGCATTAGTAGTATTTGGCATATAGTATTCATACTTTCTTTAAATAAATATATTTTGTTATAAAATGTATCTAGTTTATAAGTGCTGTTTATTCTTTCTTTTGATACTTTTTCAAATTTTTTTATTATTTCTTCTTCTATACCAAGACCTTTTATTGTTTCGTTTGCCTTTATAGCATCATACATATAGGAGTTGAAATTTGCTTTTGAATAGTTTTCTTTAAAAATTAAATTTTTTGTTTTTTTGCCTGTAAGCACAATTGTTATAACATATATAATACACATAATAATAAAAAATACAAATAATGTTTTATTTAAGTAAAACATCACAAATAAAATAATTGTAACAAGTGGTACATATGTAAATACTGATAATATTCCTGTACTAATGAAGTCTTTAACACGGTTTAAATCATATATTCTGCTTATTATTTCTCCGGTTGTTTTCCCCTGGTAATAACTGTATGGAAGATAAATTATTTTATTAAAAGTATCCGTAAGTATTTTCGTATCTATTTTTTTATTTAATTTTATAACTAGCCCATTTTTAATAAAATCAAAGATATTTTTACTTATTAGTAAAATAAGGAGTGAAATAAACAAAATTATATTTGTATTTAGCTTATCAATTATTTTTTGAAACAAAAGTAAAGTACCTACTGATAGAAACGTCACTGATATAGATAAAACGAAAACTAATGACAATATTCCAATGTTAGAGGCAACCATCTTTTTAATTATTTTTGTCGTAGATACTTCTTTCATTTTTAATATTGGTTTTAATGGATACATATGAATTGTAATGCCTGTCCATATTTTTTTAAACTCTTCATATGTTATTTTTTTTATTTTTGAATTAGGATCGGCAATTAAGATATATTTATCATTTATTTCATATATCACAATAAAATGTTTGTAGGAGTTGTCGATAATAACATTTGCGATACACGGAAGTTTGTGATTTTTTATATCTTTAATTTTGCCTTTAATTCCATATGCCTCAAATCCAAGTTGTTTAAGCACATTTACAATATGGTATGCACTTGTTCCATTTTTTGTTATTTTAAGCATTTCATCTAGTTTGTGCTTTAAAATATTTCCATTGTAATATTTAATAATCATAAGTGTGCAGGCAGATGCACAGTCTTTTAAATAGATCTGTTTTACAAACGGATATTTTTTTTTCATAATTTACCCTCCTATATATATGATACGAGATAAAAATGAAAATTCCTGCAAGAAAATGAAAAAAAGTTATTTTTGGAATATTTTTATATGCTTATTCCCATAACTTTTTTCTTTTATCATATTTAAATTACATTTTATTTCTTCATTTTCATATTCACAAACAATAATACCACCGGCACTTATTATATCATATTCTATAATATAATTGATTGCTTTTGTGATTAGACATCTATCATATGGTGGGTCTAAAAATATAATATCAAATTTTTTATTACACGTTTTAATATACTTTTTATAATCACTTAAAATTATATGTATATCATCATCCATATTTTTTGTATTTTCTTTTAAAGTATTTATTACCCTTATATTGTTATCGACAAATGTTATAGACCTTGCACCATTACTAATTGCCTCTATGCCAAGTGCTCCCACACCCGCAAATAAATCTAAACACTCACTCCCTTTTAAAAAAGGACTAAGCATGCCAAACAAAGATTCTTTCACTCTATTCATAGTTGGTCTTGTACCATTTATATCAAATCCTTTTAATTTTTTTCCTTTATATTTGCCACTTATAACTCTCATAAAGCACCTCATATAGTTATTTTACCATATTTATTTCAAAGTAGATATAACTTTTTCCATCATTTCGATAGTTTCTAATGTTTTGATTACTCTATCTGTTTTAGTAAGTTTATATTCCCTTTTTACTTCTTCTTCAAATTTTGAAAAATTTTTTTGATTTCTATTTAAGTATTTATACCAATAAGAGTTTTGTCTTAAATATTTTAGATAGTTTTCATTTTCTTTTATTTTAAACTGAACATCTATTGTCATTTAGTCCTCAAAATGTTTATAAATCGGCCTTGGCTTATGCTCAGTAGGTGTTGTTTTATTGTTTCCCATATCTTGCAGTAGTCCAACTACTCTTTGAATACTATTAACTCCATTTTGAATACTATCTAAATCAATACCTTTTAAAAATTCCATAAAATCAAATGATGCAGTGGCAGGTACTAAATATTCTTTCCACACATCATTATTATCACCATATAAGTCATACATTTCATAAAATTTTTGCCAATTCATTTTACCACTTTGTACGTGTTTTAAAAGTGTGGGGTTTTTTCTTACAAATTGTTTAAATTCTTCTTTTTTACTCACTGATATCACCTAATCTAATATATTCATATTTTTAGAAAAAATGTATTTTACTTTTAATATAATTTTTAGTATAATTATGTATGGTGATGGTATGAAAAAGTTATTATTAAAGCTAATTGACATATACCAACATATTCCTGGTCCTTGGCATAGTATGTGTCGGCATATACCAACGTGTTCAAATTATGCCAAAGAAGCAATAACTATTTATGGTGCAGGAAAAGGCAGTTATTTGGCTTTTAAAAGAATACTTAGGTGTAACCCTTTTGGAACAAGTGGTTATGACCCAGTTGTTAAGGAGAATGTGTATGAAAAAAATAATTAGTATTTTATGTTTACTTGTAATTACATCATGTTTAACTGGTTGTATAAAAAGAGATAGTATGGAAGATATTACTATATATACTACTAATTATCCTACTGAATATATAACAAAAAAACTATACGGGAATCACGCAACTGTTCATAGTATTTATCCAGACGGGGTTGATATTAGTAAATATAAATTAACAAAAAAACAAATAAAAGATTATAGTAATAGTGATTTATATATATTTAATGGTTTATCTAATGAAAAAAAATATATTTCAAGTATGAGAAAAAATAATAAAAATTTAAAAATTATTGATACTACATTAGCAATGGAATATACTTATTCACTAGAAGAATTATGGCTTGACCCATCAAACTTTCTAATGATGGCACAAAATATTAAAACAGGTTTTAGTGAATATACTGATAATTATTATTTAAACAATGACATAAAAGAGGAATATGAAAAGCTTAAAATTGATGCCTCTAACTTAGATGCGAAAATAAAACAAATTGTAACTAATAGTGATGATAAAATTATAGTCGCATCTAGTGATTTATTTAAATACTTAGAAAAATATAATTTAACTGTTTATTCATTAGAAGAAAATGATAATTTAACTGATAAAGTTATTGCAGAAGTTAAAGATTTAATTGAAAATGGTGATATTGAATATATATTCGCACCCGCAAACACTGAACTTAATGATACAGTTAATAAAATTGTAAAAGACACTGGTGTTAAAATTGAATATTGGCACACTCTATCAAACATATCTGAAAGTGAAAGAAATTCAAATGAAAACTATTTTACAATTATGAATGATAATTTAGAACTTTTGAAAAATGAACTATATAATTAGTTTGTTTTTTTGTGTGTTCATTTCCATATATATATATTACTATTTTTTCAATCATAATTTCATATTTTAATTTTATTAAAAAAATTATTTGATTTTAATTTCTAGTATATAAAAAAATGAAAATCATTTCTCATTGATGTGAGGTTTTATACCTTTTCACATGAGTGATTTCCATTTTTATTTTAACATTTTAAGTAATTCTTGTTTTTCCTCATCACTTATAAAAGCACTATTTATAGCGTTTATATTCATATTTAAAAAATCATTTTCGGTAAAGTCAAAGGCTTTTTTTAATTTATTATATTCTTCTTTTAATGTTATGTTAGACACTGTCCTGTTATCAGTATTTATAGTAGTTAAAACACCTTTCTCATATAATTTTTTTATTGGATGGTTTTTATAAACATCTACTACATTTGTCTGG
>CAYXTH010000082.1:0-4063 GCA_964468025.1 uncultured Muribaculaceae bacterium
TGTTTTAACAAATATTTGCATAGCATCTACATGTAATGGTACAAACATTAAACTAACAAAAATAATAAATAAAATTTTTCTTTTCATACAAACTCCTTTCATATGTTAAGTATAACATATTTTAAATTTATTTTATATAATTTAATTTTTTTTTGATTGGATTTATGTCAAATTTTTTGACACATTCTTTGGAAAAATATTATTTTTTCGTATTTAAATTTATTTTAATTTTCTTTTAACAGCAGAAATATTTTTAATATTTTATAATTTGTTATATAATTTTTTGGTGTTAATTTTATAAAGATAAAAAAAACCTAGATAATTAGGTTAATTTATAGCTTTCCCATTTACATATAACTTGTAACCATTAAAATCAATATTACTGTTTGTAGTATCTTTATTATTAAAAGATGTAATATAACTATCTCCAGTTAATTTAATTTTAGAAGATTTATCAAGCGATAGTTTAATGGATTTTGCACTATTTGAATTGTTAATTGTTCCAGTATAACTAGAACTATCTTTTAAATTCATATCTAATGTGGAAATAGAATCTACTACAATATTACCACGTACAACTTGGTTTTTAAGATTTAGAGTAACATCTCCACCATTAGAGCCACTATTTCCCCAAGAGTCTTTTTGTATTCTTAAAAAATTGCCACTTTTATCATTATTTTTAATAGTATTATTTTCAAGAGTTATACTTGCGGTTGTGTTAGTAACATAAAAACTATCTCCTTTATTAGTAGTTATTTTACTGTTTTTTGAACTAAAACTTGCGGTTCCATTATCAGCATCTCCACTCATAGACTGGTATAAAAAGATATTTTTGTAAGTTGTAGACTTTCCATTTAATTTATTGTTAGTATCTACTAATGTACATTTATCTAAGGTAACACTATTTTTTCCTTCAATAACAACACCCTCCGAAGCCTTTGAGATAAGAGAGGCATTTTTAACATTTATATTAGCCGTAGAATAAATAGCAGGTGATCCTTGACCAGTAGTTGTATAGGTACCTTTATTAACAGTAACATTACCACCACCTCTATCTGTTCTAATAGCCGCAGATGAAGTGCCTTTGGTTAAAATAGTTAAATTAGTAGCATTCATAGTACCACCACCAGTAGTCATAATACCTCCAGAATTATCTTTATTAGTAGTTATTTTAGAATTACTAATAGTAACACTAGTTCCGTCACTAGAAGAATTACTAGTAGCTGCATTACCACCAAAAGAAAATACACCATTTGCACCAGTAGCGTTAGTCTTTACAGAAATATTTTTAAATACTGCATTTGCACCATCTTTAACAGTAATTGCCGAATTAGTTCCATAAAAACTAGTATTATCTCCACCATTAGAATCACCACTTTTATTAACACTAATATTAGATACTTTTACATCATCACTTATTAGTATTGCATTTTCATCCACAGTAGATGAAGAATAATTACCACTAGTTATAGTAGTATTTTTAGTTATTTCAGTACTTGCACTATAACTTATATTAGAAGACACCTTGCTATCTTTTTTACTTGTACATAAACTTAGTGCACCTGTTAAAATAGAAGTTAAAATAATAACAGATAATATTTCAATAACTACTTTATCCTTATTTTTAAAAGTTTCTTTAAAACTTTTTTTATTAAACTTAGATAAAATTAAATACATAACTAAAATAGAAATAACAAAGCTTAGAGATATAAATGTTACATAGTACCAAACATTTAAACCGTTATTGGATTTATCAGGCATAGCCGGCGAATTAGAACCATTGTTACTTTGATTATCACTTTGATTATTAGAACTATCAGGCATAGCCGGTGGGTTAGAATCATTACTTTGGTTATCACTTTGATTATTAGAATTATCAGGCATAGCTGGTGGGTTAGAATCATTACTTTGGTTATTATTTTGATTATTAGAACTGTCCAAAGCCGTATTATTTACGTTATTAGAATTTTTTGCATTATTTACAGCAAAAATCATACCCCCTATTAACAATAAGGTTATTAAAATCATTATTAAATTTTTAATCCATCTTTTCAAATTAAATCATCTCCTTTAAATATTTGTAATAAAAATTTTTATTTAATATAATCACCGTTCCTTTCTAAACTAATTTTATAAAATAAAAATTAAATGAACATTAAATTTTAAATAAAATTTTAAAAACAGTTTTATCATCATAAGTATAAACACAAATATTACCGTTATGAGCATTTACAATATTTTTCGCAATCGCGAGTCCGAGACCATATCTGTTTTCATTTCTATTTCTTGATTTATCGCTTTTATAAAATCTTTCAAATATTTTTTTTTCATCTTCCTTAGGAATTTTATCACCAACGTTTATGACTTTAAGTTCTATTTGATTATTTATTTTATTTAGAAATACATCAATAGTACTATTTTTATAAGCATGTCTAGTAGCGTTATCAAGTAATATTTCAATTAATTGTTTAATAGAATTTTCATCAACTTTAAATTTAATATTTTCTTCTATTTTATAATTTAATTTAACACCTTTTTCAAAAGCCTTGCCCTCAAAAGTTAAAACTGATAATTCTATTATCTTAGATAAATCTTTTTCGGTAAAATTATATAAATTATTATTTTCACTTTCAGTAAGTTTAAGGAGTGTGTTAATAAGATAATTCATTCTATTTGCTTCATTTTTAATATTAACAAGCCACTTTTTTTCATCAGGATATTTATAAAACATTTCACTACTTGCGGTAATAACAGATAAAGGTGTTTTTAATTCGTGAGATGCATCCGCAACAAACTGTTTTTGTTTCTCAAAACTATCTAAAACAGGCTTAGTAATATTATTTGTAATTATCTTAGATATTATGTAAATAAAAATTTCTAAAATTATAAATAAACAAACACATATGTATAAAGAATTTATTAAACTTTTTCTTATAAGGCTATTATCTAAAATAGTTAAATATTTTCCACTTTCAAAAACATAAGAGTAGTTATCAAAGTATAAAAAACCAATATGTTTATTGTTTATGTCTTTTTTTAAAAGAGTATTCGCATATTTTTTAATATTATTAGAACTATTTCCCATATTTATTACATCAATAATACTATTATCGTTGTTTAAAATAACTGTATATATATTTTTATCAGCAAACTTAATTTTCTTATTTAATGCTTCCTTTTTAGGCTCTTTTTTCTCTGAATTACTAGCCATTTCTAAATCATTCTTTATTTGATGAACTTGCTCAAAATATTTTTGAACATTAAATACTACAATAAAACTTAATACGCAAACAGTTAAAATAGTAAAAATCAATAAAAAGATTTTCTTTTTAAGTTTAGTCATTCTTATACTCCAATCTATAACCAATATTTCTAATTGATTTAATGTTTACATTAGATCCAATTGCTTTTATTTTTTTTCTTAAAAAAGATAAATAAACCTCTAAATTATTAGATTGACACTCATTATCAAGACCCCAAATTTTACTATATATTTGATCTTTTGATAATACTTGCTCATTATTGTTTATAAAATATTCTAGTAAATTAAACTCCTTACATACAAGCTCAACATTCGCACCAGTTTTTAAACATTTTAAATTATAATTAGATAAATTAAGTTCTAAATCCTTATACTTTAATACATCTAAATTATTACAGTTTTTTAATTGAATATTAACCCTTGCGATAACCTCTTCAATGTGAAATGGTTTTGTAATATAATCATTTGCACCGTTTTTAAGGCCAAGTAGTTTATCATCTAAGGTGCTTTTTGCGGTAAGCATAATAACTTTACTGTTAATTTTTTCTCTTTTTATCCTCGATAAAATTTCAAAGCCACTCATATTTGGAAGCATAACATCTAAAATAACTAAATCATATATATTAGATAAAATACTTAAATAACCATCTTCACCGTCAGTTTGTATATCTACGTTATAACCTTCTTTTTTTAAACTTTCACTAAGTACATCCGCTAAATTATACTCATCTTCTACTATTAAAATTTTCATCAAATCACCTTCTATAAACATTATAAAACTAATTTATTAAATGAAAGTTA
>CAYXTH010000083.1:0-4031 GCA_964468025.1 uncultured Muribaculaceae bacterium
TAAAAAGTGTCTGTAGTTATAGGATACCACGAAGTGTAACCCCAGTTACAGGAATTAAACCAACTACTACCATTAAATTTAAAAGTGTTTGAAATCCAAGAGAAAACGTAATACCAAATGCTAAATATTTACCAAATAAATTATTTGATTTTAAAGCAATTTTAATGCCCAAATAAATTATTGAAATAAACAATATAGATACAATTAAAATACCTAAAAAACCAAATTCCTCACTAATTATAGAAAATATAAAGTCAGTTTGTGGTTCTGGGAGATAAAAATGTTTTTGCCTTGATGCACCAAAACCTTGACCAAACAAGCCACCTGGGCCTATCGCATATAATGATTGTATTATTTGAAACCCACTACCAAGGGGATCTTCCCACGGATTTAAAAATGAAAGAATTCTTTTAAGCCTATATGGTGCCATTAAAATAAGCATTATAATACCGAAAATACCTAATAGAGCAATTTTAAGGAAAAACTTAGCATTAACCCCACCAACAAATAAAAGACCAATAACACCCATTACTAAAATAACACCAGTACCAAAGTCTGGTTGCAACATAATTAAGCCAAATATAATTAAAGTAATTCCTAAAATAGGTAAAATACCTTCTTTAATCTTCCCAAGTTTTTTGCTATTTTTATATAAATATTTACTGGTAAAAATAATCATTGAAAGTTTCATAAATTCACTAGGTTGAATACCAAAAGAACCAATTTTAAACCAACTTTTACTACCATTTCTTTCAGTACCAATAAATAAAACAAGTACCAATAATATAAAACAAATTGTAAAAATTTTATTAGAATTTTTATAGTAAAAACTATATGGAATTTTACTTATTAAAAGCATTAAAATAATACCAATTATTAAAAATAATCCTTGATTTTTTACATACTTAAATTGATCATTAAATTTATATTCTGCCCATACATATGAAGAAGAATATATCATAATAAGGCCAAAAACTGATATTGTAATTACTAAAAATATAAGTTTTTTATTCATAACCACACCCCATATATAAGAGAAATCATCGCACTAATTAAGCCTACTGTCCAAAATAATTTTACAATATCACTTTCTTTCATACCTTTTTTTTCAAATGAATGATGAATAGGGGTCATTGGAAATAATTTTTTTTTGGTTTTTTTATAGTATATTATTTGTATAATGACACTTAAAACCTCTATAACAAATACAATACCAATTAGTATAAGTAATACTTCATGACGTGTTAAAATAGCGTATGCACCAATTGTAGCTCCAAGGGCAAGAGAACCAGTATCTCCCATAAATATTTTAGCAGGGGTTGTGTTGAAAAGCAGAAAACCAAGAATGCTGCCGGCTAAAGCAAAAGCAAATATTGCAAGACTTTCATAACCATTAAGCCATCCAGCATACCAAGATAGTATTCCAAAGGTTATAAATACAATAACAGAAAGTCCACCCGCAAGACCATCAAGACCATCTGTTAAGTTAACCGCATTACTAGACGCTACTAATATAAATAAAATAAATAATCCATAAAAGAATCCAATATTTATTTTAAAATTTATACTATGTATCCAAAGTAAAGGCTCATTTTCAGCTTTCATAAACAAATAGAAAAAAATTATTGCGGTAATTATCTGCATAATTAATTTTTCACTTTTTGTAAGTCCTTTGTTGTTATGCTTTTTAATAATTAAATAATCATCTAAAAATCCTATAAAAGCATACATAATAAAAGTGAATAAAATAATAAATAAGGAATAACTAAAATCAATTTTTTTTAAAATAAGAAACATTACTATAATAAAGATAGTGGGAATAATAAATATAATTCCACCCATTGTTGGAGTTCCTTCTTTATTTCTATGAGCTTTTATTAAATAAACATTTAAACTTTGATGGGCTTGTTTTTTAAGAATAGGTATTAAAAGAATGGCAAAAACTGCGGATAATATAAAGCCTATCATCATAGCCATAATTGATTTAGTTAGTATAAGCACATATATTCCCCCTTAACTAGTAAATATTCTTATAACACTATTTTCTTCAAGCACTGTTCCTGCACTTGGTGATTGATAGTTAACTTTATTGCCATCACCTTCAATTTGTACAGTAAAATTCTTAAGTTCATTTTTTGCATCTTCAACATTCATATTACTAACATCAGGAACTTTATAAGTATTTTTATCTAAGTAAGTTTGTTTTTTATTAAGACCACCAGTTTGTTTTTTGATATTTAAGGCGTTAATACAGTCTTTTAAAATATTTTTAGCAATAGGTCCAACAGTAACACCACCATACTGGACAACCCCTTTTGGATTATCTATTGCAACATACACAACAACTTTAGGATCATTTGCGGGCATAAACCCAATAAAAGATAAAATATAATTACCATCTAAATATTTTCCATTTTTTACTTTTTGTGCAGTACCAGTTTTGCCACCAACTCTATATCCTTCAATATAACTTGTTTTACCACTACCATTTGCGACTACACTTTCTAAAGCACTTCTTACTTTTTTGCTTGTATTTTTACTAATAACACGTCTTACAACAGTTTTATTTGTTTTTTTAATAACGGTATTTGTTTCTGGTTCATTGATGCTTTTTACAATATATGGCTTATATAATGTTCCACCGTTTATAGCTGCACTTACAGCAGTTACTTGTTGAATAGGGGTAACAGAAACTCCTTGTCCAAAGGCCGTAGTTGCAAGTTCAACAGGTCCAACTTTATCTAGTGGAAAGAGGATGCCACTACTTTCCCCATTTAAGTCAACACCTGTTTTTTTACCAAATCCAAATTTATTTATATACCTAAATAAAGTTTGTTTTCCAAGTTTTTGTCCTAAAATAACAAAACCTGGGTTACAAGAATTTTCAACAACTTGAAGAAATGTTTCCGCACCGTGGCCTTTGTGTTTCCAACAGTGAATTGTTGCGTTTTCTACTTTAATACTACCAGAATCATAGTAATTGTCTTTGTTTAAGTCCACTAAATTTTCTTCAAGAGCCGAAGCTAGTGTTACTATTTTGAAAGTGGAGCCTGGCTCATATGTTGCCCAAATAGGTAAATTTCTATTTATTTCTTCCGTACTATATTTAGTATAATTAGCTGGTGAATAGTTTGGTCTTGATGATAAAGCAAGTATTTCTCCACTATTAGGATCCATCACCAGTGCTAAGGCATTATCAGGTTTAAATTTAATAACTGCATTATCAAGTTCTCTTTCGACGGATGCTTGTATATCATAGTTAATTGTTAGTGTTATATTCATTCCACTTTGTGGTTTTTCATAAACTTCATTAAGTTTTAGCTTATTTCCTTTAGCATCGCTATAATATTTAATTGCCCCATCTTTTCCAGTTAAATAATTATCATACATAAGTTCCAGTCCATTTAATCCTTGATTATCGATGCCAACAAATCCAAGAGTATGGGACATAAATGTATCGTATGGGTAATATCTTTGAGATTCTTTTACTAAGTAAACACCTTTTAAATTAAGTGCTTTTATTTTATCGGCAATTTCAAAAGATAATCTTCGGCCTTCGGGATGTACTCTTTCAATTGATGTTTTTTTTGTAATATGCCTTAACATTGTTTCCTTTGTAGTGCCAAGTATGTTAGAAAGTTTACTTGCGGTAAGCTCTTTATTTTTTATTTGACTCGGTATTACGACAAGAGAGGTAGTTGTAATGTTATCGGCTAAAACAGTGCCATTTCGATCGTAGATAATACCGCGATCTGCTTTTATGGGAAGGTTTCTACTCCAAAGGCTGTTTGCATTTTTGTTTAGTTTTTTATAATCAATTACTTGTATATAAAATACTTTACAAATAATTACAATAAAAATGAACAAAATACCTACTAAAACTATTTTTATACGGCTATGAATGTGTTTCGTAAACAATGGCATCACCAATAAAAGTTATGATAATAAATATAAAAAAAGACCATATTATTTTTTCTTGAAAAAAATATTTAATTTTAGTATACTATAAATAGAAAGAAGGGATTATCGTG
>CAYXTH010000084.1:0-3977 GCA_964468025.1 uncultured Muribaculaceae bacterium
ATAAAATAAATGTTAATATTGATGGTAAGACTATTTTAAAAGATTTTTCTATGAATATAAGACCTGATGAAAAGATAGTTTTAATTGGAGAAAATGAAATTGCAAAAACTACTTTATTTAAAGTAATAATGGGAGAAATAATTCCAGATTCTGGAGAAATTAAAATAGGTTCTACGGTAATTTTGTCTTATTTTCCTAAAAACCATGATAAATATTTTACTGAAAAAATAAGTTTAATAGATTTTTTAAAAAAATACTCTGAAAATAAAGAAGATAGTTTTGTTAGAGGCTTTCTTGGTAGAATGTTGTTTTCTGGTGAAGAGGCTTTAAAACAAATAAATGTTTTATCAGGAGGAGAAAAGGTAAGACTCATGTTTTCTAAAATGATGCTTACAAAAGGTAATGTACTTTTATTAGATGAGCCAACAAACCACCTTGATATTGAGTCAATTACTTCATTAAATAATGCTTTAAAGAAATTTAAAGGCCCTGTTTTAATATCTACTTATGATACTGAACTTATTGAAACAATTTCTACAAGGCTTATTTATATAAACGAAGATGGTACATATATTGATAAGCAAATGAGTTATGAAGACTTTACTAATAAGTATAATAAAAATTAAAAAAGTAATACTTTTATAATGATGTTACTTTTTTACGTGTTTTATTTTTAAAAACGTTTTATTTGAAATTAAAATATGCTATAATGAAAGTATCGTAAAAGAATAGGAAGGTGAGTAAAGTGGAAAAGGTACTTACTCCATTTACATATTTATCAAAAGGTACAATAGTTTTTTTAAAAAGTTTAGCTAGTATGTTTTATCACGCTATTATGGCTATTCCCTTTTCTATAAAGGCTAGTAAAATTAAAAAACAAAATAAGCCAGCAATAGAAGTTAAAAGTAGTGAAAATATAAATTTTAATGATCAAAATGATTTTGAAATGAATATAACAGGAGAGGAAGAAAAGGAAAATTTTCTTGAAAAATTAGGTAAACGCCTTGCAGATATTCCAAGAAAAATAGAAGAGCAAAATAATATTGCTTTAATAAAAAAATATACTAAAAATAAAAATGAACTAATACCACTCACCATTGATTATAATGGACAAGATGCTGTAAAAAGCAAGGAAAAACAGTCCTATGAATATATAGTACAAAATAAAGAAGGAAGATTTGTAAAAGGCTATTTTGATGCTTATTCAAAAGTAGAGGTATATTCTTATTTAAAAAGTGAAGGAGATACCGTTTATAGTATTAAACTTGATAAGTTTCATAAATTAACTCATGGGAGTATATCGAAGGGTAAAATAAAAACTAAGGACTTAAACTTTTTACTTACTCAGTTATCTACATATTTAAAAGCTGGTATTCCACTTGCCGATAGTGTAAAAATATTAGTAAAGCAATTTAAAAATAAAAATTATCAAAGAATATTAAAAGGTGTTGTTTATGATTTATCAATAGGTAAAAACTTTAGTGATGCCTTAGAAAGACAGAATAAAGCATTTCCACAGATTTTAATAAATATGGTAAGAGCTGCAGAAATGACAGGAGAACTTCCTGAAACATTAGATGATATGGCAAATTACTTTATGGAAACTGAGGCAACTAGAAAAGCAATGGTAACTGCAATGATGTATCCAGTAATTATTTTTATAGTTGCGATAGGTGTAGGTACATTTATAATGCTTTATGTGGTACCACAGTTTGTTCAAATATATGAAGGCATGGATAATGCTGAAATACCTAGCATAACTTTGTTTGTATTAGGCCTTAGCGATTTTCTTCAAAAATATGTAATTGTTTTAGGACTTGGCTTAATTATTTTATTGGTAACGCTTATTTATTTATATAGATACGTAAAACCAGTTAGAAGAACCTTCCAACTAATAGGAATGAAATTACCAGGATTTGGCAATATAATAATTTACAATGAAGTAACATTATTTACAAAAACATTCGCTTCCTTGCTTGCTCATAATGTATTTATAACTGATAGTATGGTAATTTTAAATAAAGTTACAAACAATGAAATATACAAACAGTTAATTAATAAAGCACTTAGTAATGTTGCCAAAGGTGGTAAAATATCTACGGCTTTTAAAAATCATTGGGCCTTTCCACTTCCAGCGTATGAAATGATAGTAACCGGAGAAAAAACGGGACAATTATCTGAAATGATGAAGAAAGTATCTGAATATTATCAAGATTTACATAGAAATGCGATTACAAGAATTAAAACATTTATTGAACCGGCAATGATTTTAGTATTAACGGCAATGGTTGGTGTTATTGTTCTAGCAATAGTGGTGCCAATGTTTGATATGTACAGCAATATTCAGCAGTAAGGGGGAATATTATGACAATATATATTTCAATATGGATGTTTATAATTGGAACCATTTTTGGTTCTTTTTACAATGTAGTAGGGCTTAGACTTCCAAAAGGGCAATCAATAGTATCTCCACCAAGTCACTGTCCAAACTGTAATAATCGTCTTACTTCATTGGAATTAATACCTATAATATCTTATGTAATTCAAAAAGGTAAATGCAAACACTGTAATAAAAAAATATCAATAGTGTACCCAGTCTTTGAAATAGTATGTGGGCTTTTGTTTATGATTTCATATTTAGTATTTGGTTTTAATAAAGAGTTAATAATCGCTTTAACATTTATATCAATGCTTATAATTATTGTAGTAAGTGATTTTAATTATTTTATAATACCAGATAGTATTCTTATTATATTTGGCATTTTGCTTATTATAGAAATAGCAGTTATAAAAGGGAATATTATAAATCATTTATTAAATGGTTTATGGGCGTTTATATTTATGTTTCTTTTAAAAAAATTTGGAGATTTTCTATTTAAAAAAGAAAGTATGGGTGGGGGAGATATAAAACTTATGTTTATTATTGGTCTTACCTTATCATTTTCTAAAGGCATTCTTTCGATATTTTTTGCTTCTTTTATAGGACTACCTGTATCATTAATATATTTAAATAAAAGTAAAGATCATATAATACCATTTGGGCCTTTTCTTGCCCTAGGCTCTATTATAATATTGTTTACTGGTATTGATTTAAGTACGTTTTTAAATTTATACAATTAAAATGTTCCTTGTTGTGGAGCTTTTTGTTTATATGTGGTAAAATGTATTAGGTGATACAAATGAAACAAGAAGATTTAATGTTTATAGATAGGCATCCATCACTTGACCTACACGGCTTTGATAGGGAAAGTGCAAGGGTTGCGGTAAATGATTTTATTTTAGATAATGTAAAAATGAAAAATGATGTAGTTGTTATTATACATGGAGTTGGCAGTGGTATTGTTAGAACTGCTACTTGGAATGCTTTAAAGAAAAATAAATATGTTTTAGAATATAAAAGTGATTATATGAACAAGGGATGTACAGTAGTTAAGTTAAAATTTAATTAACTATTTTTTTAACTAATTTTTTTCATTTTGAATATTTTTTAAAACTTCCTCATGATTATATTCATCTAAATAATAACATTTTTTATATTTGAATTAAAAACTATTACCTTGTTTTTTTGTAATTCTTTTAACTTTTTTTCTTTAAAGTTTAAAAATTGATGACTTAAACAATTATATTTTAATTCTAGCCACTGTTTACTACCCGTAAGATCGTGAATTAAATTTTCACTGTTTAGTAATTCCTCATTATTTAAATAATTTTTTCTAATGTGAATGACTTTATAATTACTACTTACAAGTACTATATTATTTTTTATATAATATTTTTTAAACATATAAATCACCATAACTTGCCTATATTTTATTAAAAAATATATATTTGTCAATCTTTACCAATATTTAAAATAATACCAATAGAAATTAAAGTAATAAGTAAACTACTACCCCCATATGAAAGAAAAGGAAGTGTAACACCAGTTGCCCTTTATAGTGTGGTAAAAAAATAAGGGGTTGCCTTTCGTATGTGGT
>CAYXTH010000085.1:0-3948 GCA_964468025.1 uncultured Muribaculaceae bacterium
CATCTGACATCTCCTTAAGTGGAACCGGAACATCAAGTGATCCGTATGAAATAAGCTGAGTAATGGACAGTTTTAGAAAAGACCTTGAAAATACTGGCCTTATAGAGGATAAAAGTAAGACCACTCGTGTACGAATGATATAAATATCAGTGTTAGGTATGGGTAAACCATATATTTATGCACAGCAATACACTCCACTTTTAGGTGGAGTTTTAAATATATAAATTTTAAATGAAATTATATGTCATAAAAAATAAACTTAAAGTTAATCCGTACATATCTAAGTGATTCAAAGGCTCGGTGAAATAGTATCATAATAGATACATAACATGTATAAATAAAAAAACAATCTTTAAACAAGATTGTTTTAATATACATTTACTTTACACAATTAAAATTATACACTAATTTTCGACAATATTACCATTTCTAAAATTTTTATAATGCTTTTTGGCGATGCTTATAATCTCCTTTGGTATAACAATTCTATTATTTTTACCACATTTATACACAAAAATATATAAATTAGTAAAATCAAAATAATCCAAGTATTCACTTTTGATAATTGAATTATTACAAGCTATTAAAAACAATAAATAACTATAACTATATCTCGTGATATTCATTTTAAAATTATTTATAATTAACTGTGATAAAGTATTTGTATTTATATTAGGGCTAAATTCATATAGATTTATTAAATTATTAAAATTTTTCTTAGATATACTATCTAAACACTCTTTTAAACCTAAACACTTTTTATTAAGTATAAAATTATCAAATATTAGTTCATTTCTAAAAGTCAAAAAGGTTTTACCATTTAGTACCCAAAATCTAAACTTGTTCCAATTTTCACTAAGCAAATTACTTAATCTATCTTCATCACTTACACTAAAATTATCTATTATCATATTAACTGTATTTTCAAGTGAAGAAATGGAATTTAAAATAGTAATTAAAGCTTTTTTATCAGTGACTTTAGTTAATTCATCTATAAAATTATTAAAAAAATCTAAATAAGAAAGTAATTTATTACTATTTAAAAAGCAATACGGTTTTTCCTCTTTAACTTTAATTAAATAATCAACATTACCTTTTAAAATACTATAATAGTTTTTATATATAACTATTTTTTTATTCTTAGCCAAAGTTTCTAAATCGTCCATAGTAACCTCTAACTTATATTTAAGCATAAATTCATATAAAATTTTTTTATCAATAATTCCATTCATATATAAATAAGCATCCATATATTCACAGCATGTTTTTAAAGTAGCAATTTTTTTGCTTTTATAAGAAAAATTATCTAAATATATGTTTAAAAATTCTCTTGGTACAACATATCTATCATTAAATTTATACATAAAACCATTAGTTAATAAAGTATCATTATATAGTGGTGTTGTTTTATATATTAAAGTGTCATCAAAGATTTTATTATCAATACTAATTATTTCGTTAAATTTTTCTTCAAAAATTTTAGGTAAATTATTTAACAAAAAATTTATTTTGCATTTTCTAGAAATGTTTTTAACTAAATAATTTTCATTTTTAGTTATAAAATGATAATTAAAATATATATAATCCAATAATTTATTACTTGTTTTTTCTAAACATTTTTTAAGTGTATAACTAGGTTTATTATCAATATTATAAAAATCTTCACTAAATTTAGCCGAAAAAATATTCTCTATAATATTCATTATAAATCTCCTATTTATTTAAATTAACAACTCCTATGTAACAAACGTGTTACAAATATATTGTATCAACAAAATTACAAAAAATCAATAAAAAAAGAAAATTATGTTTTCTTTTTTCATATTTATATATTTTTTTATAGCATCTTCGAATGTGCTTGTTCATTTTTTGAAGTCTCTATATATCCTAGGTTTTGTAATTCATCTATTTGTTCAGGAGTTAGTGTAGATAAATCTATACCACCAGTTTGATCGATAAATTCACGTGATTCCTCTAATAAATCTTGAGTTTTTAATGATATTTCTTGGTTAGATTGTTCATCCCATTCACTATTATCAAATGTTTCCCAACCTTCTCCGTCAAACGACTGTGTCAAATCTTTTGTTTCATCGTTTTTCCTAAGCTTAAATTCTTTTTCCTTTTTCTCTTGCTTTATTTCTTCGTGTGTTTTTAATTTATCAACTTGTAGTTCTAATTTTTTAGCCAAATTATTTAGTTGATACATTATTGCATCATATACATTTTCTCTAAGGAAATCACTATGTTCATTATTACAATATATTGTACCCCAAGCCATCAATTTATCAACATTTGCAATTATTTCTGTAATAGATTCAATATTTAAATCTGTACCATCTTCAAATTTATTAAATTCAGGATTAATTGTTTGAATTTCTTTGTAATAAGGGGATTTAATAAAACTTTGATTTTCTACGTCTATATATCCAATTATTCTTGATTTATCCAACAAATTATTAAATGTATTTTTATCTAGTTCTTTCCATACGGGCATTACTCTTACGTCATTAAAAGCCGCAAGAATAATATATTTACAATTTTTATGTTTCCAATGTTTAATAGACTCAAAAGTTTCTTCATTATAGCCTAATGCAATAAATGAAGAATCTAAATTTGGACTATCTGCTTTTAAACCTTCTTTGATAATTGATTGTGCCAAATCTTCAGACAATGTTCCATGTCCCATTATATAATTATATGGATTTTCAAAATAAGGCCTAATTTGATCAAGAGTCTCTTGATTAAAATTTGTTACATTTTTTAATTGTTTCTTAGGTGTTTCCTTTACAAATATTTCCTTGTTTGATAATAATGAATTTAACATAGTTAAAATTTCTATTGCATCCTCTTTTGAAACTGTTTCATTATCTAAGCTTGAAATTTTTCTTATTAATGTATTGATTTTTTCTTTATCCCACTTTACAAACTTTTCCATTTAAACTATCCTTTCGTGATCTTGAATTTAACAGTTGTACGATAACCCCTGCTTTTTCTTTTAATTTCAAAGATTAATAAAGACTTTTGTATATTGCCACTTTCAACCTCATAGTAAAAAAAGAACTCCTAATTTTATGATATTACGAACAAAGAGCCATAACATTAATAAACTCATCTGAGGTAGCCATTTTATAATACACTTCCCCATTTTTATTAATTTGTTTATAAATTCGCATATCATTAGTATCATTAGGATTACAAAAAACATCAAAATAACTATTATTATAAGCTATTGTTTTAAATAAAACATACTCTTTGCCATCAAATTCTTGAACTTCAACCTCAATATCTTCCATATGTTTCTCCTTTACATTGTTTTAGTGTTAGCATTATTAATACATGTTTCCCATCTATCACTAAAATTTAAATCTTGATTTTCATAAATACCTTTAGCTGTCACATGGGAAATCTTCTTCTCAAGACCAATAAATATTTCATTATCATTCATACCCGCAGCTTTAGCTTGTTCAACCATTTCTTCTACCATATTATTAAACTCACTAGAATTATGGCAATACGTACCATTATGAATAATGGTAAAACCCTCACTTGTAGGTGAAACTGCATACTCATCAGTAACATCCATAAATTCCTGAACAATTTTATTTTCACCATCAAAATAACTAGGAACTCCTGCTGCATAAGCACCAGCACTAGCAATAACCGCTGCTGCCACTGCAGTAGCTACAACCTTTTTAATCTTCTTTTTTTTAGTATTCTTTTTTATTAAATTTTCTTCTCTTTCCAAAGCTCTCCTCTTTTGAGATTCACTTATGCGGTTTGATATGTCTCTATAATCGCGTGTCATTTTATCATCATAACTCATAAAATCAATCCTCCAATTACACTGTAATTTTAACATTTATAACTATTTATGTCAATATTATCTGTATATTTGTTAATCCTTTTTTAAAATGTCACCTATAAATTTTTTTAAAATGTCACTTAATA
>CAYXTH010000086.1:0-3934 GCA_964468025.1 uncultured Muribaculaceae bacterium
TGGCAATGGTATTTTCAGGTAAAAAGGTAATTGTTAGATAATTATCTTTTTTTGTTTAAATATTTTTTATAGATTGATTTTCTTGCAAAATAGTAATAATACCCACCCATTATCAATCATAATTTATAGTTTTTGTCTATTTTTTTACCTTGAAAAATGGGGTTAATTATGGTATTATTTTTAAGGAAAAGAAGTGATGTATATGTTAAAGCCTAGTTTAAAAGATGCGAGCAAGAGAACAAAAAGTCAAGTAATAGTTAAACATTATAAGATAGATGATGAGTTAAAAAACTTAGGAGCTGGTAAAAAGTATTTTATAAGAACTTATGGATGTCAAATGAATGAGCATGATACTGAAAATATAAAAGCAATTTTAGAAGATATGAGTTTTATTGAAACTGATGAAATGGAAAATGCTGATTTAATTTTGTTAAACACTTGTGCGATAAGAGAAAATGCACATAACAAAGTATTTGGTATGATAGGTAGAATAAAACATTTAAAGGAAACAAAGCCTAATATAGTTGCGGGTATATGTGGATGTATGGCTCAGGAAGAGGTTGTTGTTGATGAAATTTTAAATAAATATAAATGGCTTAATCTTGTTTTTGGAACGCATAATATAAATAATTTACCTAATTTACTTAAAAATGTTTATATGGGCACAAAAGAAATTGAAATATACAGTATTGAGGGTGATGTAATAGAGGGTATGCCTACGAAAAGAGATAGTAAATATAAAGCATGGGTTAATATTATGTATGGTTGTGATAAATTTTGTACTTACTGTATAGTTCCATATACTAGGGGTAAACAAAGAAGTAGAAAAATGGAAGATATTTTAAACGAAATAAATTATTTAAAAAATAATGGTTATAAGGAAATTACTTTACTTGGTCAAAATGTTAATGCTTATGGTAAGGATTTAAATGAAGATTATGATATGAGTGATTTATTAGAAGAAAGTGCGAAAACTGGTATTGAAAGAGTTCGTTTTATAACATCACATCCATGGGATTTTACTGATAAAATGATTGATGTTATTAAAAAATATTCAAATGTAATGCCATATATTCATTTACCGTTACAATCAGGTAGTGATAGAATTCTTCATCTTATGGGAAGAAGATATACAAAGGAAAGTTATTTGAATTTATTTAATAAATTAAAAAAAATACCAAATGTTGCGATAACAACTGATATAATAGTAGGGTTTCCAGGAGAGACAAGAGAGGACTTTGAAGAAACTCTTGATGTTGTAAATACATGTAAATATGATTCAGCATTTACCTTTATTTTTTCTGCAAGAGAAGGTACACCTGCAAGTAGAATGGAAGATAATGTATCTCTTGAAGAAAAAGAATCTAGACTACATGAATTAAATTTGCTTATAAATAAGTATGCGAAAGAAGCAAATGATAAATATTTGAATAAAGAGGTATTAGTTTTATTAGAAGGAAAAAGTACAAAAGGTGATAAGTTAATGGGTTATACTGAAACTATGAAACTTGTCAATGTAAAAGCAGATTCATCTTTGATTGGACAAATTGTAAAAGTAAAAATTACTGATGTAAAAACTTGGAGTATGGATGGAGAAGTAATATAAAAGCCGGTTTAAGAACCGACTTTTTCATTTTCAAGTATATAATCAATGCTTACATTATAAAGCTTCGCAAGTCTTAGTAATAAATCAACAGGAATATCTCTCTTTCCACTTTCATATAAGCCATATTGTTGTCTAGTTATTTTAAGGTACGCTGCTACCTGCTTTTGTAAAAGGTCATGATCTATTCTTAGATCTTTTAATCTTCTTATGTACATAAGTTGTTCACCCATATAAATTGTATAATGAAAAAAATGAAAATATATTGACAGGCATTCGTTTGAATGCTAAAATGTTTGTATAAGGGTAAAGTTACGTAAAATATAGATACTTGTAGGTTGCCTATTTAAGTTTATAGTATAAAAAAAATAATTTTATACATTATAGTAGTAAAGGAGAACCATATGATTAAAAAAATTAAAAAAAGCAATATATTTTATTTTATATTAGGCGCTACTATATTTAGTGTAATAGGTGTAGCTGCAGTAAATGGAATATATAGCAAGGATGTTACTTATGATAATACAAATAGTGGTCTTTCTTCTACCACTGTGCAAGGAGCATTAGACGAATTATATGAAAAAACAAAAAATGTCCCTAGTTGTGATGATAATGGAAATTGTACAGTAACATGTCCTGATGAAGAAGAGATTATTTCAATCTCAAAAGGGTATAAGTGTAGTAAAACTACGGCAAAAAAAACAATACAAAAATTAAATGTTACTACTGTAACATCAGGAGATGGATTATATGTTGATACAGTAACAAGTGGAAGATATTTTTATCGTGGAGAAAATGTTGATAATTATATAGTATTTAATAATGAACTATGGAGAATTATGTCTATTGAAAGCGATGGAACACTTAAAATAATAAGAAATGACCAACTAGATGATACATATAAATGGGATACAGCAGAGAATAGGGGGAAGATTGTAGATGGTGAATATTGTTATACCTCACCTGTTGGGGCGTGCGATGCATGGGCCGCAACAAGCAATTTAGTAGGAACTCCAAGTAGCCTTACCAAATATTCTCCAGATGGAAAAATTTTTACAGGAACAGTAACACAAGATGCAAGCTTAAATACAATTTTAAATGAAACATATTATGATAGTTTAAGTGATGATTACAAATCAAAAGTAGTAAAAGGAACATTTAATGTAAGTACACCAGGTACTACTATTGATACTGAAACATTAGAAACTGATGCTGAGCAAGAAAAACAGTATCAATGGAAAGGCTATGTAGCCCTTTATACAGCAACTGAGCTACTTAGAGCAAGTACAACATCAGGTTGTTCAAGTCTAGCTGCTGGTTATAACTCTGAAAGTACAGGTTATTGTAACAGTAATAACTGGTTATGGCCAATGTTCAATAATACAGAATATGAATGGACTTTGTCGCCTTTCGACACTGCCATGAATTTTTTAGTGTGGGCTGTAAAGGCCAGCTCCAATCAGATGTTTTCCCAGATTGTCGATGAGGAGGATGGTGGTGTTCGACCTGTACTACATTTATCGGGTGATATACAATTATTATCAGGCAATGGAACTGATTCCGATCCATATGTGATAGAATAATATTTAGAGGAGGAGTATAATGCTTAAAAAAATAAAAAAAAGTGATATATTTTCATTTATATTAGGTGCTTTAATATTTGGTACTTTAATTGTAGGAGCAACTTCTTTAATATATAGTAATGATGTAACTTATTATAATGGTAATAGTGGACTTAGTTCAAATGATGTACAAAATGCTATTGATGAACTTGCTGAGGAACTAGAGCTTGTTCCAGTATGTGATGGTGATGGAGACTGCACAGTAACTTGCACTAAGGGTAAAAGTGTAGTTGTTACTGACACTGGTTATAAATGCAGTATAACGGCAAAAAAAACAATGCAAAAATTAAATGTTACTGCAGTAACATCAGGAGATGGATTATATGCTGATACAGTAACAAGTGGAAGATATTATTATAGAGGAGAAAATGTTGATAATTATATAGTATTTAATGATGAACTATGGCGAATTATTTCTATTGAAAGCGATGGAACACTTAAAATAGTAAGAAATGAACCACTAGATGATACATATCAATGGGATGCCCCAGGTATTAGAGATAGTAGTACAAGTACATATTGTACAAATGCAAGTGATTATGGATGTAATGCATGGGCCGCAACAAGTAATTTAGTAGGTACACCATCGACAATAACATATTATTATCCAAATGGAAATACAAGTGATAGTACAACATATAGTGGAACAGTAACAAGTGATTCAACAATGGCAACATATTTAAATGGGACATACTATAATAGTTTATCA
>CAYXTH010000087.1:0-3919 GCA_964468025.1 uncultured Muribaculaceae bacterium
CATCAATCCAACCTTTAAATCCATTAAGTACTATTTTTGCTCTATTTTTACTTTCATCATAATCTACAAAAGCACTGTCTACCATATAAGCAGGATTAGTATATGTATAAGCACTACTGTCTGATACATTTTGATATAAATTAACTGTTGTGTTTACAGGATTTAATTTAAAAATTGCGTATTTTGCGTTTATTATTTTATTATTTTTATAAATAACTGCGACATTTGTACTAGTAGATTTTTGGCTATTCATTACGTTTTTTGCTTCATTATAAGTGGAATATGTACCTACTGTTTTATTATTGGTAGTTCCTGAGACCATTACTACTGAATATTCACCAGCTGCCTGTACTTTAATAGTCATAAAAGGAGAATAAAATGATATACAAATTAGTATGCACATTATAATGTTTAGTGTTTTTTTCATTTTATCAACTCCCTTATTTTCTTAATATAATTATATCAAAGAATATAAAAAAAGACAATTTACTTAAAAATATTATTTAAAAAGGTGTAAATAAAATGTGAATAATTTACTTAAACTACATTTAATGATATAATAATAATCGTATTTTGAGGTGAATTATGAAAATATTTAAGTTGTTTAAAGAAAGTATGAAAAACAAAAAAACTTATATACCTAATTTATTAACTTTTTCAAGGGCATTTGGAACAGTTGTTATTCCAGCTTTATTTTTTACTGGAAATTATTTAGGTGTATTACTTGCGGTGATAGGTTTTTCTCTTACTGATTTTTTTGATGGTAAAATTGCCCGAAAAATTGGTGGTCAAAGTGAGTTTGGTGCTCTTTTAGACCCTGTTGTTGATAAAATATTTGCTCTTGGTTTAACTCTTACGGTAATACCCTACTGCCCTATTGTTTGTGTTAATTTAATTCCGGAAGTAGTAATTGCAGGTATAAACTTTAAGGCTTTTAAGGAAGATAAAAAACCTAAAAGTTCTTATCTTGGTAAAGTTAAAACTTGGGGGCTTTTTTCTACCGTAGGTCTTGTTTATGTAAGTACTGTTTTTAATTTAGAAATATTAAATATATTAACTATTATTTCATCTCTTACTACTTTATCTTTTCAAACTGCCACTGCTTATGGATATAAAAAAGCAAATGAAATGGCTGTTATAAATATTGAAGAAGATGTTATTAAGGAAAAAGAAACTGTTAAAGAAAAAGAAACTGTTAAAGAAAACATTATAGATGAACTAAAAAAAGAAAGGGATAGCTTAACAGTTCCTTATATAGATAATAAACCAAAGGTTAAAAGTTTATATAAAAGACAAGTGCATTAGTCCTCGTCTTTTTAAATTGTATTTACATTTTAATTAACATATATATAATAAATCCAATATAAATAATATATAGTATCCATCCATTTACCATTTCAAATTTAGTTGATTTGTACTTAACACCTACTGCCATAGTCGCAAGTAGTCCTCCAATTAAACCTCCTATATGAGCCCAATTATCGATACCTGGCATAAGTCCTATTAAAAGGTTAAGTACAATAAGTGGTATTATTTGTGATTTAATAACACCATCTAAATATACTCTATAATGGTAACCAAAGTATAATAATGATCCAAATAATCCAAATATAGCACCACTTGCACCGACACTAAATCCATCTGACATAAATATTGAAAGTACACTACCAGCAAGTCCACCTAAAATATAAACTATTAAGTATTTAAATTTACCTAAGAAACTTTCAAGTTGTGCACCTACTATATAAAGAGCATAGCAATTAAATAATAAATGTAGTATATTGGCATGCATAAATATTCCAGTAAATAATCTCCACCACTGGCCTTCTAAAATATAATATCTATTTACTGCAAAATCAGTCATAACTTGATTAAATCCAAATAAATTAGCAAGTATAAATGTTATTACATTTATCAAAATTAAAGTATATGTTATTATAGGCTTTTTAGGGCTAAACACATCTTCATTCATTTTCGCATCTCCTTTGTTTTTTGTATTTATATCATCAGTAAGTTTCATAAACAACTCAAGACCTTTTTCTTTGAAATCCATCTTTTTGTTTATATCAGGAAAAGACATTTCTATAAATTGATACTTATTTAAATCTTTTTCATTTTTTATATTAGCCATTTTTATATTTTCTTCATTAAAGTTTTCTAAATGAACATTGTCTCCTAAGTTAACAAATAAACTAAGGATATTCATTTTAAATGAAAATGTTTTTTTCTTAATATCTTTCATAAGTATTTTTGATTTAAATAAGTCTTTTTCAAGTTGTTCATTATTATGAATATAACTAGAAACAATTCTAACAATTTTATAGTCCTCATTTAAATTTTCAAGCCATATTTCATCTTTTAAACCACGTATTATAACGGGATTATAGCCTTTAAAATAAATAAAGTAATGTAAGAGTTTCATAACTAGTTCATCGCATTTTGTCATTGTTATTTCATTCATATATAATCCTCCTATTCAAATTGTTTTAAAATATTTGTAAAGCACTTTGGAAGTTCACTTGTAAATTCCATATATTTTTTAGTAACTGGATGTATAAAACCAAGTGTTTTTGCGTGCAAACACTGACCTGTGTTATCAATTATTTTTCTTTTACTATATACGTTATCGTTAACAACAGGATGTCCAATATAAGCCATATGAACTCTTATTTGATGTGTTCTACCCGTTTCAAGTTTTAATTCTATTAGAGTAGCGTTTTTATATCTTTTTAAAACTTTAAAATGAGTAATGGCTTTTTTTCCATGTGGATTTATGGCCATTTTTTTTCTATCGTTTTCACTTCTTCCAATAGGAGCGTCTATTTCTCCGGTGTCATTTGGTATTACACCCCATACTAGTGCGATGTATTTTCTTGTGGTTGTCTTCTCTTCTAATTGTTTTGCGAGTGCTTCGTGGGCTTTATTATTTTTCGCAATCATTAGAAGGCCAGTTGTGTAAGCATCTATTCTATGAACTATACCAGGTCTTACAGTTCCATTTTTATCACTTAGTTTTGTATGGTATAAAAGTCCATTTACTAGTGTATGGTTATAGTTTCCTACTGCCGGATGAACTACCATACCGTTTTCTTTATTAACGACAATTACATCATCATCTTCATATATAATATCTAAATCCATTTTTTCAGGATATATATCAGTATCTTCTTCTTTATGATTAACTGTAATTACATCACCCTCTTTGACAAGAAAGCCGGCTTTTTCGGGTTTATTATTTACAAGTACTTCTTTATTTTTTATCATTTTAGTTATTTGGCTTCTGCTTTCTTTCATAACACCTGTTAAAAAAGAATCAAGCCTAATATTATTATTTTCTACTTTGTACTGCATTTTTATCTCCTTTCAAGGTTTGTACTGAAATTATAAGTACTGATATAACAATACAGATATCTGCAAAATTAAATATAGGCATATTTATACCAAAAATATTAAAATCTAAATAGTCAATAACATAGCCATAGTAAACTCTGTCTATTAAGTTACCTATAATTCCACCAAATAATATGCCATAAATTATTTTAGTAAAATCATTTAAGTTATTATCTTTTATGAAATATTTATAAATTATATAACATGAAATAAGTGTAATTATTATTAAAAATAATGTATTTGAAGATAGAATATTAAAAGCGGCTCCTGTATTAGAAAGTAGGCTTATATTAAAGAAATCCTTAATAATTGTTATACTTTCTCCAAAGTTTAAATTAGAAATACAAAGAAGTTTATAAATTCTATCAAGTAAAACGCATAATATCATAGGTATTATAATTTTTTTCATTTGCTTCACCTTTCAGTATTATATCAAATTTTTAATAAAATGTAAAAACAATTATAGAATTTTGCTAATCCTTTTTTAAAATGTCACCTATAAATTTTTTTAAAATGTCACTTAATATAG
>CAYXTH010000088.1:0-3913 GCA_964468025.1 uncultured Muribaculaceae bacterium
TATTATTTTAAATATTTTTTTGTAATTCTTTTTATTTCTACATCAAGTTTAGATTTATCAATAAAATCAGTAAATCCCTCTTTTAGATAGTGTTTACTTAAAGATATTTTTTTATTTTTAAGCATTACAAATATTTTAGATGTAACATTATATTTCTTTAAATCTTCAAATATGTTAATTGCATTTGTTGGTATCATTTCATCATCAAGCAAAATTAAGTTAAAATTTTGTCCTACTCTTACCTTATCTACGGCATCTGCGCCATACATTGTACCCACAGTTTCAACACCAAGTTCATTAAAGTAGTTTTCTATTTCATTTAATTCATTTAAGTCATCATCAACTATTAAAACTTTTTGAATATCAAGTAACTCATTATAGTTTGTTAATTTTTCTTCTAACTCAGTATTGATACTATCTACAATTTTTTGATCTAAAATTATAGTTACTTTAGTACCCTTACTTTCCTCACTAGTAAGAAGAAGACTTCCCCCAAGCATTTTCATAACTTTTTTAATCATTTTTAAATCCATATCAAGAGTATCTATTTGCGAAAGTTCAACATCACTAATGTTTTCATTAAAACTTAAAATATCATTTACCTTTTCAAGACTAAGTCCACTTCCTGAATCTTCTACAGATATAATAAGCCTGCAGGCGTCATATTTTATAATTGTATTAACTTCCATACTTATAAATCCACTAGTAGTATGATTTATTGCATTGTTTATTAGTGAAGATAATACTTGTTTTATTCTTATTTTATCACCATATAATTTTTCAGGTAAATTAGGACTTATATTTATAATAAAGTTAATATCACCTTTAATTTTTGGCTGATTTTGTAGTTTTATTTCTTCAAATATTTTTGATATATTATATTGTTCATTAATTACTTTTATATTTTTTACATCTACGGCTGATATATCAATTAAATTATTTAGTTTTGAAGAAGCCACTTTACTACTGTATAGAATTTTTGATAAAGCATTTTTATATAAAGGTTCTTTCCCTTGATTTAATGTTTCATTGCACAAATCAATAACATTAGTAACATATTTTCGTGATTCAGTAGTTATTGTGAATAAAAAGTTAGAATTTCCCTGATTTATTTTTTCAATAATCATTTTATTTCTATTTAATTCTTCTATCATTTTTGCGTCAGGGTTTTCAATTGTAAAATACATAAGACAACAAATTAAACTTTCTACTGCAACTGTAATAACTAAACTCTGATTGGCCATTTGAATAGCCATCATAAATATCCCTATAATAAGGAAAAACCATATTGGAATAGATTTTTTTGTATTTATGTCTTTTCTTTTAAAAACTAGTATAATAAACATAAACACACTTATTAAAGTAGAATAAATAAATGTAATTTTAGGTGCTACTCCATATGAATAATAAACTGCTTTTGATGGATTTCTATATAAATCAAACGGCAAAACAAATACTAAAAAACAAAATAAAAGCATACTTATAAAAGAAAAAGTGTATAATTTTTTTCGACTATTAGAAATAATAAGTAAATATACAAACATTAAAGTTACCCATACTATCAAATAGACAAGCATTAGTCTTATAACAATATTACTTATAATCGTTGGTAAAATATCGTAATTTATAGATACAAAACTACACCCTAATTGAATTACTAAACCAATTAAATTTAAAATCAACAAATAACCATATATTTTATTTTCGCTATATTCAAGTCTTGCTTTTGAAAAGTATAAGAAAGAAAGACCACCTATATAGAAAATACTAAATATAATAAGTAAAGTTAAATTGGTAATTTGCATTATATCACCCCTAATTTCTTTATTTTTGGTGGAGTATATTTATCAAGATAAATAAAACCTTCTGTTTCTTGTTTCATACCAAAAATATCTCTTTTACTCCCTTTTGTTAACGGAAAATTTTTTCTTATTTTAAACACATAAGGAACCATACTTAAATCTTGTGTTTTTTCATATATAACTTTTTGAATTTTTTTTAATTCATCTAATAATACATAATTATCAAAATCATCTTTAAAAATTAAATGAACTGCCAAAGCATTCTCGTTATAAATGCTTTTTTCTCAAACATCACCCATTTTTATTTCAGGAAGTGTCATAATAATATTTTCAACTTCAAAATTATATACTTTTTTACCATCAATTAACGAAGAATCAGCATCTCTACCCAAAATGAATAACTCTCCTTTTTCATTGATATAGCCAACATCTCCTGTTTTACACCATACCCTATCATCTGCTAAATAAAAATAGTTTTTTGTTTGTCTCTCATCACCATAATATTCTAACATTTTACAAGGTGTATCAACGTAAATATTTCCTTTTTCATTATATTTAAGCGGATTATTGTTTTCATCAAATGTATTGATTACAACACCTGGAATTGGAATTCCAACCGAACCATTTTCAAAATTAAATGTTTGTGATGTGACAGCCGCACCACATTCACATTGTCCATACGCTGAGCCTATTTTTGATGTACAATTATGATCTTTAAACACTTTATTTATTTGGCTTGCAACATCAGGATTTAAAGGTTCTCCGCCCTCAAACGGATATTTCAAATGTGATAAATCAGAGTTTTTTACAAGTTTAGGTTCTAAAAATCCCTCATACATACTAGTTGTTCCAACAACATAATTTGGCCTATGTTTTACAATATTTTTAACAAACACCTCTCTTTCACACCTAGGATCCATAAAAACAGTGGTTCCATAAGAAAGAGGTAAATGCATACAAGTAATTAAACCCGTTGAACACCAAATTGGTATAGTTTGATAAAACTTTTGTTGTCTTGAAAGATTAACTCCAAGTTCAGGATAAGCACGAATTGAATTTTGAATACTATCGTTTGAAAGCAAAACTGCTTTAGGATCTTTACTAGTAGTCGCACTAGTACACATCATTGCAACCGGCATATTTGGCTCATAAGATACGGTAGTAACATCTTTTTGATATTTTCCATCCTTAATAAACTGACTATAAAATAACTCATTGCTATTCTTTTGTAGTTTACACTTTTTATTAAAAAATCTCATAATAGAAGAGTTAAACATTGGAATAATCACAATATTTTTTAGATTAGTTTTTTTGAAAGTATCTTTCATTTTTTCATAAAACTTATCCATAATTATTAAAACATCACTATTGCAAATGTTAATTCTATCAATAACAGCTTTTTCAGTGCCAAAGAAAGGATTTATCATATTTGCAACTGCTCCAATTTTTGAAATAGCATAAAACATATAAACAAATTCCGGCATTCCAGGAGTGCAAATAGTAACAAAATCGCCTTTTTTTACGCCATATTCTTTTAAAGACTTAGCTAATAAATCAATATTTTTAAATAACTTTTGGTAATTTATTTTTGCCATAAAATATTCAAGTGCTAAATCCTTAGGAAAATTCACATTATTTTCAAATAATTCTTCATATACAGTTCTATTTACAGTTGGAGTTCCAATACCATCTTCATAATATTTAAGCCAAGGCTTATCAATAGATGGATAGCCTGTTAACTTTTTGCTTTTTTCTCTATCAACTTTACCATTATCAATTGTTTTATAAAAATGTAAATCTTTCATTTAAACCTCCTGTATACACCTTAATTATACAACAAATTTAAAAAGAAAAAAAGTACCAATTGTACCTTCTTTACATTTTTAGTTCTTCTCTAATCTTTTCTGCATTTTTAAAATTCATTTTAGCATATTCATTAAGTGTTTCAAAACCACTTTGATTAGCAATTTTAATGCCTGCTTCATCTACCTGTTTTCCTGCTCCTTTTGGAATAGAAAAACCAACACTTTTACTAATTTTGTCCATTTCCTTTATAAAAACATATCTACTAATTAAAGAAGCACACGCCACTGATAAACATTTATCTTCAG
>CAYXTH010000089.1:0-3906 GCA_964468025.1 uncultured Muribaculaceae bacterium
TGGATAAATTATTACAAAAATCATCAGGAAAACATCAAAAATAATAAGAAAAATAAATATAACATTAATAATTCTATCTAATAGTTTGTGCCTATCCAAAAAATCTAAAAATAATATCTTATACATTAAAATAATCAGAATCATAAAAGACACACATATTGTAATATTTATAATTTTATCTAAAACTTCTACATAATTCATACTACTTCTCATCATACCTTTTTTTCTTTAAATTGTTTATATCGAAGACAATCTTACAAGCATTATATTTTTTATCCATATTTTCAAAAGCAAGTTCCCATTTTAATTTATGGTGAGCAAAAACATAATGACTGTCTTCAGATTTTTGATTCTTCAAATAACTTATATCATCATATAATTGGTAAAGAAGAAAATCCAATTCATAATAATTAGATATAACAACCATTCTTAACAAATCGACCATCACATCTACATTATTTCTATTATTAATATCAAACTCTAAAATATTTACATTATATTTATCTATTATATCTTTTATATACGGATATAATATTTTTAGATTAATGCAAAATCTTTCAATCATCATTTTATCAAAGCTTTTAATGTACTCAAAATGTATATCATTTGTTTTTTTATAATATACACCCAATAAAATCTTTGAATAATCGGTTTTTAAGGCAAGTTCTATAATAATTCGAATAGACTTTGTAAATATAAAAATTTTCTTTTTTACATATGTAATAAAATAATCTAAATTAATCAAAAATATTTCAACGTGATTTATTTCTTTTTTTCCATACAATTTTTGAGTAAAATGATCAGCATAATTTTTAGGTTGCAAATCTGCTAAAAATTTATCTAATATTCCTGAGTTTAGCAGCTCATTAATCAAACCAGTGTTATATAGATTTAACACATTACTGCTCAATATGTCATAAGTATATTTTTTATTTTTATTCATATCTACCTTTCTCCAACTTGTTTTTTTACAACTTACAACATACTACAAAGTTTTGGTATTTAATAACTTCCATTTGATATATAAAGCCATGTTGTTTTGACAAAACGTCGACATACGACATATTTTTTTACCCATTCATGTTACTTTTACTTTATTAACAGTAGAATGGGTGATTTTGTGATACGCAATAGGTTAAGAAGTTTAAGAGAAAATGCTTGCAAAGATCAAGCCTACATCGCAACTAAAATTGGGGTAGCAAGAAATACTTATACAGAATATGAAACGGGTGCAACACCTCCGCCAGTTAAAGCACTTTGTAAAATTGCTCTCTTATATAATGTAAGCTTAGAATATTTAATTGGAAGAACTATAAATAAAATACCATATGGAGTAATGAGAGAATACAACAAAGATACTCTTAGAAGAAATGTTAAAATTATTAGAAATAATTTGAATTTTACCAAAGAAGAACTAGCAAAAATTATAACGTGTCATACTAGGACGATTTCAAGATATGAAACTGGAGATAGTAATGTTCCACTAGACTATATAATTAAATTAGCAGATATCTCTCATATTCCTATCGATTATATCGTTGGTATTGTTGTATCAAAAGAAGATTAAATCCCTAACTCCAGCCTAATTATACCATAACTTTGCAAATAGAAGAAATAATTTTTAAAATCATTAATTAGCACGTCTATGCAAACAATGATTTTTAAAATATAATGTAATTAATTCACTATCCCCTTCACCTTCTTATTTCATCTGCCTTGTTAAGCGACATCTTCGACATGGTGGAGATGACCCTGGTGCAGTTTCTAATGGGGTTAATGAAAAAGATTTAACCTTAACAATTTCTAAATATATGTATGATAAATTTAAAGAAAAAGGCATTCCAGTCGTACTTGTAAGAAATACCGATGAAACACTATCACCAGAAGAAAGAGTACAAAGAATATTAAACGCTTATGGAGATAATAAAAATGTTATTATTATTTCTAATCATATAAACTCATCTTCCTCATCAAATGCCGAAGGAGCGGAAGTTATTTATGCACTTAGAAACAATGACACACTTGCGAAAAATGTTTTAGAAGCACTTACAAATGATGGGCAAATTGGAAGAAAGTATTATCAAAGAAGACTACCTAGTGATACATCCAAAGATTATTATTTTATTCATAGATTAACAGGCACAAAAACACAACCCATTATTATCGAATATGGTTTTATAAGTAATTCTAATGACTTAAAAAAAATACAAAATAATTACAAAACATACGTCAATAATATTGTAAATGCAGTTATTCAAACAATAAATGGAACTAATACATACACTGTTAAAAAAGGAGATACTTTATGGAGCATTGCAAGAAATAACAACACTACTGTTGATACTATTAAATCTTTAAACAATTTATCTAACAATAACCTTTCAATAGGTCAAGTACTAAAATTACCCACTAGTAATACAGGTTCTAATACATATACCGTTCAAAAGGGAGACACTTTATGGAACATTGCAAAAAAATACAATACCACCGTTAATGAAATTAAATCTTTAAACAATTTAACAAATAATTCATTATCTATCGGTCAAATATTAAAACTACCTACTAGTAACAATCATATAAATTATACTGTCAAAGCCGGAGATAGTTTATGGAATATTTCAAGGACTTATAACACTACTGTTGATGCTATTAAAGCCTTAAATAATTTATCTAGCAATAGCTTATCTATCGGACAAATACTTAAAATACCAAAATAAATTACTATTACATAAAAAAAGATATTACTATCTTTTACTTAAACTAACCCCATCACCAATATTAAAAAATGTCGTAGTAAACTCGTCATTAGTTTTTAAAAACTCTTTATAATTATTTATTTTTCTAACTAAGGCTTTTAAGTTTTTACTTGTAATATTTTCTGGATTATCAGTAAGTCCGTGAAAATTCAAATTATCGGAAACAATTATTCCATGTTTATTCAAATTGGTCTTATATTTTTCAAAAAACTTAATATATTGTGCTTTTGCAGCATCAATAAAAATCATATCAAACTTACCGGTAATATTAACGTTTAAAGCATCACCATATATTACATCTATTTGGTCTTGAAAACCATAGCTATGTATATTTGATAAAGCCTGCTTATAATAGTCTTCATTTCTTTCAATAGTAGTAACATGCACATCTTCACTTACACTTGCCATTTGTATAGCTGAATAACCTATTGCACACCCTATTTCTAAAATACTTTTAACATTATTTTCTTTAATACATTTTTTTAAAAATTCAATACCTTCTTTTTGCATTATAGGAACATTGTTTTTTTGAGCTATTTCTTCTAACCTATCCATTTGCCTTCCTTTTTAAGTTTATTTATTACTTGTGTATGTTCAGTAGCATTTTTAGTAAAATAAACTTTTTTAGAGCTATCGGCAACAAAATAATAATAGTTTCCAATTTCAGGATTTAATGTTGCTTTAATAGAATCAAAACTTGGATTATCAATAGGTCCTACTGGAAGTCCTTTCATACTAGTGCATCTTGTATTATAGCCATTACAACTAGTTAAATCAGTTTTTGTTAAACTTTCAGTCATTAGTTTTTTGGCAGAATAATATGTAGTAACATCACTACCAAGTGACCAGCCATCATTTAATCTATTATAAAATACTCCAGCAACTTTTGTTCTATCATCATAGTTAACTGCTTCTAATTCCACGAGTGATGCAAGAGTTAGTATTTGATGAACACTATAATTACTATTTTGTATTTGTTCTTTTAAAGGTTCAAGTTTTTTTAATGTATTATCAAGAATTTTAGTAAGTAAGGTATCAAGGTTAACTTCATCTTTTTTTAATATATAAGTATCTGGAAACATATAACCCTCTAAGTCATAGTAAATTTGTGAGTTTTTTACATCATCAGTAATAAACCAGTATTTACTCT
>CAYXTH010000090.1:0-3796 GCA_964468025.1 uncultured Muribaculaceae bacterium
AAAAATATTTTTTTAAATACAATATCATATCAATATTATTTTCTCTATTTAAAAGTTTTAAATATTTACTATTATTTGTTTGAAAACCTATACTTACTCTATTTACCTTATCTTTTAAAAACTCAATTTTTTTCTTAGTTAAATCACTACTATTTACTTCAATTGTAATCTCGGCATTTTTTAAATTAAATATCTTCAATATATCAAATAATTTTTTTAATTCATTTAAAGTAAGCGAACTAGGACTTCCACCACCAATATAAAGAGTAGTTATTTCTTCATTTTTATAGTTTAATTTAATTTCTTTTTCTAAGGTTTCTAAATAACTATGTACCCATTTTTCGTTTTTATAAAATTTGCAAAAATCACAGTAACTACAAATATTGGTACAAAAAGGAATATGAATATATACGGCATTCATTTTCTAGTCTTTTCTCTCATATCAAAGGCGTTTAAATAAGCCTTTGCAGTTTGTTTCATTTCATCAGTAATTATTTTATCTATATTTGGATTTGTTTTATAATTATCTTCATAAATTTTTTGTAACGTTTCAATTTCTTTTCTATATGATTCATATAGTTCATCCCTACCACCACCAGAATATGAATATCTGCGTAAAAATTCTTCTTCAGTAAGCTTCATATTCCCTTCTAAACATTTAAAATACCCCTGATAAATTTCATTATTTAAAGCAATAACATCTTCAATATACTTAGAATAACTAAAATTATCATCAAGTACGTCCATAATTTCTGGGAGAATTATTATTATTTTTTTTCTTTTTACTTTTCTTGTAATCATTATTCATCACCATCCATCTTTAAAACTGCTAGAAAGGCTTCACTTGGTATTTCTACACTACCAACCATTTTCATTCTTTTTTTACCTTCTTTTTGTTTTTCTAAAAGTTTACGTTTACGTGATATGTCTCCACCATAACATTTAGCTAAAACGTTTTTACGATTTGCTTTTATAGTACTTCTAGCAATTACGTGACTTCCAATAACTGCCTGTACAGGCACTTCAAATAACTGCCTTGGTATAAGTTCTTTTAATTTTTCAACTAATTTTTTCCCTCTATTATAAGCAAAATTTTTATGAACAATAACACTTAAAGCATCTACTATTTCTCCATTTAATAAGATGTCCATTTTAACTAAGTTGCTTTCTTTAAGTCCAATTAAATCATAATCAAATGACGCATAACCTCTAGTCATTCCTTTAAGTCTATCAAAAAAATCATATACAATTTCACTAAGTGGTATATCATAGTGTATATTAACTCTTGTTTGATCTAAATATTCTATTCTATCATAAGTTCCACGCTTGTTTTGACATAGTTCCATTATTGGTCCAATATAATCAGCAGGAGCTAAAATATTTGTTTTAATATAAGGTTCTTCTATTTTTTTTATTTTTCCTCTATCAGGCATTTTTGCTGGGCTATCAACACTAATAGTAGTATTATCAGTTAAAGTTACTTTATATATAACAGACGGACTAGTCGCAATTAAACTAATATTAAATTCTCTTTCAATTCTTTCCAAAGTAATTTCTAAATGCAAAAGTCCTAAAAATCCACATCTAAATCCAAACCCTAAGGCTTTTGATGTTTCAGGTTCAAATTCAAGTGCTGCATCATTTAGTTTTAATTTTTCAAGGGCTTCTCTTAAATCAGTATATTTGCTGGATTCAAGTGGATAAATACCACAAAATACCATTGGTTTCATAGGTTTATATCCATCAAGGGGGGTTTTTGTAGGATTATTATCTAAGGTAATTGTATCTCCTACTTTAATATCTCTTATACTTTTAATACTACCACATATAAAACCAACTTCACCAGCAATAAGAGTATCTTTTTGTTTTTCACTGGGTGTGTGTACTCCAAGTTCAATTACTTCATGTACTTTATTTGTTTGCATTAGTCTAATTTTATCTTTTATTTTTACACTTCCATCCACAATTCTAACTAAAGCAACTACGCCACGGTATGGATCAAAATAACTATCAAAAACCAAGGCTTTTAATTTACCATTTCTATCACCATTGGGTGCGGGAATTTTTAAAATAATAGCTTCAACTAATTCTTTAATACCAACTCCTGTTTTAGCACTAGTTAAAATTATTTCATCTTCACTAAATCCCAAAGTATCTTTAAGTTCCTTTTTTACTTTTTCTACATCCGCATTTGGTAAATCTATTTTATTGATAACTGGTATAATTGTTAAATCATTTTCAAGTGCGAGATATACATTCGCAAGTGTTTGAGCCTCTATTCCCTGAGCAGCATCTACTACTAAAACGGCTCCTTCACAAGCCGCCAAACTTCTTGAAACTTCATAACTAAAATCAACATGTCCAGGAGTATCAATAAGATGCATTACATAATCTTCATTATTATATTTATAATTAAGTTGTACGGCATTTAATTTAATTGTAATGCCACGCTCTCTTTCAATGTCCATGCTATCTAAAAGTTGGGCTTGCATTTCTCTTTCACTAATTGCTCCAGTAAGTTCAAGTATTCTATCAGCAATAGTACTTTTGCCGTGATCAATATGTGCGACTATTGAAAAGTTTCTTATATTTTCTTGTTTCATTTATACCACCTGTATATATTCTACCATATTTTAAAATAAATCAAAAGAAATGTCTTTAACAATTCAATCTTACCATACGTTTGTATGTGTGTCAATGTTTTTAATAAAAAAACTTTAAACACTATTTACAAGTTATTTTAGTGTCCAAAGCCTTTTTATTACAAGTAATATAACCATATTTTAAATCTTTTACTACAACTTCTGCATTATCATTTAAAATAATACTACCACTTTTAGGAATATTACCATTCGTTTTAATTTCTACTTGTATTTTTTGACCATTTGTATAAGCAATATATTCACTATTATTATATCTTATTTCAAAAGGTAAATGCATTACATCTCTCAAATTACCTTTTAAATAAGCATTTTGAACGGCTGATACCAAACCTTCCGTACTAACATATGCACCCCTTACCTTAGATTTATGTATCATAGTAACAAAATAAGGGGTTACGATAGCAAGAATAATTAAGAGTACTACCACAACTAATACATTTTCCCAGTTTCTTTCCTTTTTTATTTCATTCATTATATCAGCCCTTACATTATTATAATAATAGCATACAAGACTATTTTTTTCAAGAAAAAAGACTAAATTTTAGTCTTATTTATCACATATTATTTTAGTGAAATCAGCCTCAGCACTTGATGTTGCTGTAACATCTTCTTCCCCATTTTTTTGATAATTACATTTGTAATCGCCAAAAGTTAAATCTTGAATGTAAACATTACCATCATCTAATACTTGAAAAGATCCACCAGTTGGTTTTTCGCCACTTACTCCAATTGTTTTTCCATCTTTTTTTCCATCTAATGTAAAACCATTTGCTTTTATATCAGTGTTTGTAGCATTCGTTATTGACTCGTTTTGTGCATAAGCAAGTTTAATTGCATCAATTGCACCCCAAGCTTTATCAGCCGCAGCATCTTTTCTAGAATCTTCAATTACACCTAAAATAACAGGAGTTGTAATAACAGCAATGATAGCTAAAATAACGATAATTGCAAGAAGTTCAACTAATGTAAAACCTTTATTACTTTTCATCTGTTTCACCTCCTTGCCTTTCTATTCTTAATATAAATATATCACATTATTTATTAAAATGCAATACTAATATTTTTAGTTTTTTTATCTTCCGGAGTTTGACAGTTGTAAATTTTATTATTTAATAGTTTTCCTTTATAGAATA
>CAYXTH010000091.1:0-3758 GCA_964468025.1 uncultured Muribaculaceae bacterium
GTCAAAAGGAAATTGGAATAAATTTAAATACGGTAAATTAAATTGTTCGAAAAAACGTGTCTAAAAACTTGACATAAATCCATAATGATTTGGATTTAGTTGAACAAATGGGAACTGGAATAATAAGAATACTTCAAAGTTATAATAAAGAAGTGTTCGAATTCTTTCCTAATTTTATAAGAGTTACATTTCCATTTAATGAAAACAAATTCAAAACAACAAAGAAAAAAATTCAAAATAACAATCTAACTGAAACACAAAACAATATGATTGGATTGATGTTAGATACCCCAATTATTACGCAAGAGACACTCGCAAGGCTTTTAGATGTTAATATTAGAACCATTCAAAGAAATATAAAAATACTTATAGATATGGGAATAATTGAAAGGGTAGGTGCTACTAAAAAAGGTGAATGGATAGTCAAAAAGTGACTAACTTAACATCTAGTTCTAAGTCTATGCTTTTAGCACTCAATTCTTTTAAAACTTTGATGAAAAACTTATTGCTTTGCAGCAATTTATATTGCACGAGATGTACAAAAATGTAGAATGACTCTATCAATAAATGATAAAGTTTTTTTGTATGAAAAAAAAGCCTTTATTGGCTTTTAATTTACATATGTAACTGTAATTGTTGTACAACTTGAAACACTAGCTCCATCTGATACTGATGTAGAACATATTGTGCCAGGTTCTTTATCTCCACTAGAGCAAGAACTAACGGCATTCCATGAAAACTTTAAATTAGGGTTTAATCCGGAAATTATTTGTTTAGTTTGACTACCAGTTGCCCCAGCCCCTAAATTAAATGTATAATTTTTACAATTAACTATATTATTAGAATTATTATTAGAGGTATTATTAGAACTATTTTGTTTATTACTAGAAGTATAAATTTTATTAGAACTACTTGTAGTTTTAGTTACATTTTCTTTTTTATTAGTTGCGAGTACTATGTTTATAGTATCTCCTTTAGCAATTTTTTCGCCTTTTTTAATGCTTTGACTAATTATTGTATTGTTACTAACTTTTGTATTATATTCACTTGAAAAGCTACAAATAATTCCTAGTGAATCACATTCTTTTTGAATAGTAGATTTAGTTTTACCACTAAAATCAGGCACTTTTATGGCTTTACCCTTTGAAACATAAACTGTAATATTATCTTTAATTGTTTCACCTGTTTGTACTGAAAATTTAATAATATCACCTTGTGCTTTATTATCATCAAATTCTTCTTTGACTTCATATTTAACTTTATAAGTATCAGCCCAAGCTTTAAAACTAGCAAGTGAATCAAATTTAGGCATTTTTAATTTTCCTTTTGAAACAACAAATTTAATAGTAGAATCTTCTTCAATAACATCACCTTGTTTATATGTCATTGATATAATATTTCCTTGTTTAACTTTATCGTTATATTCATCTGAATAATCAATGTTTAAATTATTTAAAATTGCCCATTTTGTTGCTTGTGAAAGGGATTTATTTGTAAAATCTTTAACGGTTATTTTTTTACCTTTTGATACAGTTAAAATAATTTTGTCATTAGGTTTTACAGTGGTTCCTTTTTTTACTGACGTATTTATGATGTTTCCTTTATCAATTTTATTTGAAAACTCATATTTTATTTCATATGTAATTAGGTTTCTATTTAAAAATAGGCACGCATCAAATAGACTTTTATTTGTTAAATTTTTCATTTTAACTTGTTTAATACTATCTTTACTACCAAGTGATACTGTAAATATAAGAGTATCATTTCTTTTCATTTTTCCTGTTTTTGATTGTGATATTATTGTATCTTTTTTAACATCAGTATTTTCCTCAAAATTAACTGTTACATTGTTTAGTAAATTTTCTTTAATGATACTTACTGCATCATCAATATTCCATCCACTCATATCACTTAAAATTATTTCTTTATTGTAATCAGGCCCTTTTGAAACAATAAAATCTATACTGCTAATATTTTTAAGTAAAGTGTTTTCTTTTTTATTTTGGGCAATAACATTGTATTTTTTTATGGTATCGCTATATTCAAATGTTTGGTCGTATTTTATATTGTTGTTTTCGGCCCACTTTATACCGCTTGTTAGTGATTTATTTGTAAAATCGGTAACTGTTTTTTGAGTAGGTAAGGTTAATATATTTGTATTTACTAGTACATTAAATCCCATTAAAATCATTAACAGTAAACAATTTATTATTTGAATACCGTTTTTTCTTGTCTTATAATATATAGATATAAATATTACTAGTAAAAAAATAATAAAACTGTTAATTATTTGGTATAATTGATTTATTTTGTCTGTGGAATCTAATATCATATAAATTAGAAATGCGAGTGCACATACTACTGATATGGACATAATTATTCTAGTAAAAATGTTTTTTTTAGGTTTATTTGTACTTGTATAATTAGTTCTAGTTTGTTTTTCATCATTATATAACATATTTTTAAGTTCAGCTCTTCTTTTTTCAAGTTCTTTTTCGTAATTGTCTTTCATACCTTCACCTTCTATCTTTCTTATAATTATACCTTATAAATAGTGAAATTTCTATAAACAAAGAAAGAATATGTGCCTACTTGACTATATTTTACAGTATAATGGTTTATTAATTAAAAAAATAAAAATTACAAGGGGACTAGAAATGAAATACTTTTTTTGATATACTGATTATAGTTTGGAGTGATTAAATTGAAAAAAGTAAATATTCTTTTTTGTAGTTTTCCTGATTTTTCTTCAAATGCAAAAGCTTTGTTTGAGTATATGAAAAAAAAATATGGTAATAAAATGAATTTATCTTGGGCGGTAAACGATGATTTTATTTATAAGAAACTTATGAATGATGGAATAAAGGTGTATAAAATTGGTTCTCCTTTATATTTTGAATATGTTAAAGAAGTTGATATTTTTTTCACCACACACGCTAATATTACTGGGGACAAACCAAATAATGCTATTTATGTTGAATTATGGCATGGCGTTAGTTCTAAACATATAGGATTTTTATCGGACAATATCAGCCCAGATGATTATAATTGGTATAGTGAGTTAAAAAGAAAAATAAATTATTTTATTGTTCCATCGGAATTTTGGCGAGTTATTTTTTCTGTAAGATTTAATGTTAAATATAATAGAACGTTGGCACTTGGGTATCCTAAATTAGATTATTTTGTTCATTCAGATGCTAAAAAAAATTTAGAAAGGGTTATTGGCAAATCCCTTGGTAACAAGAAAATAATATATTATATGCCAACTTTTAAGAACGGTTGTAACAGGAATTGTGATGCTCATGCCAATTCTGTTAATGTGTTAAACTTAAAAAAATATAATGAAAAAACATTGATAGAATATTTGCAAAAAAATAATTATTTACTTTGTGTAAAAAAACACCCTAGTGAAAAAAATGATATAATAGATGTAGAATCTGATTTTATTTATATTATTGATGATACAGAACTTAGTAAAAACAATATAACCGTTAATGAAATCTTAGATGCTGCTGACTTACTTATTACTGATTATTCTTCTTTGGGACTTGAATTTATATTTTTAAATAAACCTGTTATTTATTTAACTGCTGACATAGATGAATATAAACTTAATAGAGGAATTACTTTTGGCGATTTTGATTTTTGGGCGTGTGGTTTTAAAGTTAATGATATTGATGGTTTACTGAAAAATATAGATGCTTGTTTTTCTAAAAATTATAAATATATTGATAAAATGAAAAAAATGAAAAAATTAT
>CAYXTH010000092.1:0-3666 GCA_964468025.1 uncultured Muribaculaceae bacterium
ACAACAATTTAACAAAAAAGCCATAGTTTTCCTATGACATTTTATATATTTTTTGTTTTTTTGATAAATCACTTACAGGCATTATTTTTTTGTATAATTTATATTTATATTGTTTTGGTTTCATAGAAACCTTATTTTGTTCTTGATATGCTTTTATAGCACTAATAAGGCCTTCCTTAGTTGCACCATTTAAAATATCTTCATCTATTTTAGATGTTTTTTTACTTATAAGAGCTTTTTTTACTTTTTTATTACACATATCAAAATTTAAAAACTTATTTTCTTCTATTAAACTAGTCATTTTTTTATCTAGTTTTCGATAACCATTGTCTTTTATATAGGCAGCTATTGAAACTACAAGCGAAAAAGTAAATCCCCCTACTATCATACTAACACTAATTATTGGACCAATAAAAGCCTTTAAGTTAATACCAGCAATTATTGAAATAACACCTAGTATAACTAAAATAATATATTTAACATCCCAGTTATCCTTATAATTTTTTTCCATTAAAGATTGTAGTTTTTCTATTTCTTCATTATTTTTTAATATTTCTTTTTCTATCTCTTCCATAATAATCCTCCATTATTTTGTGAAAATTTTTTCATCTTCAATACAATCATAACTTAGCTTACAGTCTTTTAAATCAGCTATTTTATAGATAACATTTTCATAAATAATATTTCCAATTTCATTCATTGCTTCAAGGGATGCTCCATTAAAATTAAAGGCAATTTTAGATAAAGGCATATCTTCTTCATCTTTACCCGTTAAAAAGATAATACAACCTTTTTGTAATATATTTAAACTTTTAACATTTTCATTTTCAAGCATAAATTTATCGATATAAGTATACAATTCATTAAGTGAGTCACTATTAAAATATAAATTAACAATTTTAATATTATCCCTTGCAGTAACGTCTTCTAAAACAAGACGTGAAATTATTTGTGTAAGCATTTTATTTTCTCTTTCTAGTTCACAAATTTGACTTTCTAAGAAGTCAATTTTATCGTTATTTGTCTTAATTTGTTCTAAAGATTCTTTTTTTGTCATTATATTTCTCCTTTTCTTTTGATATATTATATCAGTTTTTTTGATAAAATCAATTATTTATATTGAAATGTACATATTTTTTCTTGTTCATTATGCATATTGTCACCTCTAATTACGTTATATATTATAATACCTTTTTTAATTATGTCAAATTTAAAAGAAGCCAATATGACTTCTTAATAACGAAAACAAGAACCTAATAAAATTGCGAGCAAAATATATAATACTAAAATAATTAGATAGCCACAATTATTAGATTTTGCATGGCATTGTTCTGGTTGATTGCAAGACATAAAATTACCCCCTATCTAGCCTAAATGTAAGCCCCAAGTATGATTATTAAAAGAATAAATAATACTAAAACAATAGCTGCGCCACTTGCTGTTTGATACATAAAAATCATCCTCCTTTTTTGTCTTTTCACATTATTTTATGGTATTTTGTAAAACATGTGCGTGCAAGAGTAAAAAAAACTTGAAAAATATTGTTTTTTACTTTGTTTTTTGGTATTATAATTTATGTATGAAAATTACATATGAAAGGACGATACAAAGTGAATAAGAAATTAGCAATTGCCGGAGTTTGTATAATTACTTTATTACTAACCGGCTGTGGTTCACCAGCACTTAAAAATGGTGAAGAGGTTGTAGCTTCAGTAAAGGGTAAAAAAATTACTGCCAATGATTTATATGAAGAGCTAAAAGATCAAGGCGGTTCAAGTGTTTTAACTAATATGTTAGATGAATTTATTGTAAATAAAGAAGTTAAAACAGATGATGATGCACAAACATACGCAGACAGTCAATACGAATCATACAAATCATCATATGAAAGCAATGGTAAAAACTTTAAAGATGTTTTAACAAGTGCTGGATATAAAAATGAAAAGGCATTTAAAGAAGCTTTAATTGTTGAATATAAAAAACAAACTGTTACTAAAAACTATATTAAAGCAAATTTAACAGATGCGGAAATTCAAAAGTATTATGATGAAAATATATATGGAGATATTGAAGGAAAGCATATTTTAATTGCACCTGAAACTAAGGACAGTATGTCTGATGAAGAAAAAGAAGCTGCGGAAAAGAAAGCTAAAAAAGAAGCCAAAGAAATTATCAAAAAACTTGATAATGGTGCGGATTTTGAAAAATTAGCAAAAGAATATTCTAATGATAAAGGTACTGCCAAAGAAGGTGGAAAACTTACTATTACTTATGGTGAGGTTGTTGATGAATTTTGGGATGCAGCTAGTAAATTAAAAGATGGTGAATATTCAAAAGAACCTGTTAAATCAGATTATGGTTATCATATTATTTACCGTGAAAGTCAAAAAACAAAACCAAAATTAAATGAAGTTGAAGATACTATTATTGATAAATTAGTTGAGCAAAAATTAGAAGATGATTCCACTCTTCAAACAAAAGCATTAGTTGATCTTAGAAAAAAATACAATTTAAAAATCAATGACAATGACATTAAAAAAAGCTACAATAAAACAGTTAAAGAATCATTAGCTGAAACAAATTAAAGTATGGAAATTAGCCCATACTTTTTTTTATAAATTCATTTATTTCACTTATTGTAAACCCTTTTGCATATAATCTATTTCTTAGTTTATATTTTAACTCATTATCACTATATTTTAACGAAAGTTTTCTAAATATTTTTTCCATTTCACTATCTATATTATTATTTGATAAATTCGTTAAACATTCATTTATTAAAGACCTACTATAACCCATATTTACTAAATAAATAGTAAGTTTTTGTTTTAAAACATTTCCTGTATATTTTAAGGTTTTAGTCTTTTTGTTTATAAGTTTATTTAAATGTTCTTTTACAATATTTATATCTATATTACTTAAACATTCATTTACTATGTTACTATCAACTTTTAATTTTTCAAGACTCTTTTTTATTTTATCAGGTCCATCAAGTGTTAAATTTATTTTATCATTAGTATATGATACAGCAAAATTATAATCATTTATAAGACCAATGCTTTTTAATTTTAAAATTATTGCATCTATATTTTCACATTTTTGTTTTTGAAGATAACTTACTATTTCATATTCACTTCTAAGCCTTGTATTTATTAGTCTAAGGGCTTTATTATAGTTTTCATAAAATGAATTTTCTTCTTTTATTTTTTTTATAAGATCCTCATCAATATCTTTTTTATAAAGTATATTATATTTTAATATAACATCATCATACGTCGTTATAACTTCATTATCTAAGTAAATTTTATATTTATTACCACTTTTTTTTATTTTCAAATAAACCACTTTCTTTCCACCTGTATATTACCATACATTTGTACGTATGTCAATGGGTATTAACAAAAAAAATCATAGAGTTCTATGACTTTAAATGAATTAAACCTTTGGAAATTTCTTCTAAGGCCTTACCAATATTTTTTGAAGCTTTATATTCATTATCTTTCAATTGATAATGACCTGTTTTTTCCATTTCGTGAACTCTTTTACTAACCATATTTACAAGTAAATATTTAGAGCCTATTTGAGTTAATAAATTATCTATTGAAGGATAAAGCATCTTTATCGTACCTCCCTATTCTTATAATATATTTTTTATTTTAAAAATAC
>CAYXTH010000093.1:0-3647 GCA_964468025.1 uncultured Muribaculaceae bacterium
TCGGAACAATCTTTTTTGCAAAAACAATAATAATAAGTGGCAAGATAAAGTTTTTTAATGATTTAATTCCTAACATTCCTATCATACCAAGTATAAGATAAACCTTACGGTAAATTTTCTTTTTCATTTTTTTCACCAGTTAAATATATGAAAAAAACTCTAAATAGAGTATTTACGCTTGCACAAAATTAACCCAAATTTGAACATTTTTTTCTAGGTTAATATTATCTCCTTTGTAATTTGGATTAAAATTAACACTTACTTTTAAATTTTTACTATCTCCAGCTTTTATAACATCATCTTTATTTAAATTACTAGTATAGAAAAGCAAGGCATCATCTTCTTTATTAGCAGGTACAATATAAATACTTTCCACCTTAGCATCTAATGATCCATTATTTGAAACAGTAAAATCATATGAAATACTGTCCCCATTACCTGATAAATTTACGTAAAAAGACGCACTTGTATTAGTATAACTTACCGTTTTTATCTCTTTTGCATTACCAGTTATTTTATCTTGAACAACTTTAGTAAATGATATATCCCAGTCATTATTATTTGTTTGGACTTTAAATATATCAGATGAAACACTTTGAGCAAATGTGGTAATTGCACCTGTTACAACTAAAAATAATATTAGCAATATTGTGATTAATTTAGCAGAAACCTTTCCTGTCTTAAAAAAACCTTCTCTTTTATCCATACTTGTATCTCCTATTCTTTAGACAATTATAGCATATTATTTTTTTTATCGCAAGTAGTGATAATTTACTTATTAAAGAATAGTATTAAACAAAGGGAAGTGACATATGAATTACTTAAAAAAATTATTATTTAGTACATTTATTACTATAATTAGTTTAATATTACTTGTTTTTATTATAACTATATTTAATTATTTTAATATAACAAATACAAAAGTATCTAACATATTACTTTTAATAATTCCAATTATTTCTTTAATTATAGGTGGCGTTTATATTGGTAAAAATACTGTTAAAAGGGGGTTTTTAGAGGGAATTAAATTGGGTATTATATTTAGTTTAATTATTTTAATAATAAATTTAATTTTAAAAGAAAATATAAATTTAAAGGATTTAGTTTTTTATTTAATACTAATATCTAGCAGTACATTTGGTAGTATGATAGGAATAAATAAAAAAAGTTAATGATATTCTTTCAAAAACTTTTCCTTGTATTCATCAAATGTTTTATTACTTATCGCACATCTTGCATCTTCCATCATTTTAATTAAAAATCTAATATTATGAATAGATACAAGTCTACCACCTAAGGCTTCTTTTGCGGTAAACAAATGTCTTAAATATGCTTTTGTATAATTTTTACAAGTATAACAATCACACATATCACTAATAGGAGTAAAGTCTTCTTTAAATTTAGCATTTTTTAAATTTATTTTTCCAGTATTAGTAAATGCATTAGCGTGCCTTGCTAGTCTTGTAGGTAGTACACAGTCAAACATATCAACACCCCTGCTTATACCCTCAAGTAAATCTTCAGGTTCTCCTACTCCCATCAAATATCTTGGCTTATTTTCTGGTAAATATCTAATAGCGTCATCTATCATTTTATACATAGTTTCTTTATCTTCACCAACGCTTGTTCCACCAATAGAATAACCATCAAAATCCATTTTAACAGTTTCTTTGGCACTATATTCTCTTAAATCTTTAAAAGCACCACCTTGCACAATGCCAAATAAAGATTGATTTTCATTATTAAAAGTATCTTTTCCCCTTTTAGCCCATCTTAAAGTTCTTTCAGTACTAGTCTTAGTATATTCATAACTTGCGGGATATGGAATACATTCATCAAAACTCATTGCAATATCACTATCTAATTTATTTTGTATTTGAATAGAAAGTTCGGGAGTTAAAAATAAATTTTTACCATCTATATGACTTTTAAAATGAACACCGTCTTCTGTAATATCCTTTTTTTTGTTTTTAGCAAGCGAAAAAACTTGAAAGCCTCCACTATCAGTTAAAATAGGCCCATCATAATGCATAAACTTATGAAGTCCACCAGCTTTTTTTATGATATCTTCCCCTGGCCTTAGCCATAAATGATATGTATTTGATAAAATAACACCACTATGAATTTCTTTTAATTCTTCTGGGGTAAGCATCTTTACATTCGCAAGAGTACCTACTGGCATAAACATTGGAGTTTCTACTACTCCATGATTAGTATATATGCGGCCTCTTCGTGCTTTTTTATCTTTACTAACTAATTCATATTTTATTTTCATATTATTACCTCACTAGTAGATTATATATTAAATTTAATTTTTTTTCAAGGAATTAAAGAAAGCCCTAAACAGTTTATAAGAATTTCCATCATCTAAATTTTCCGGATGCCACTGAATGCCTATAAAAAATTTTTTATTATCATCACTTACAGCTTCTATAACATTGCTTTTAGCACATACTTTTAAATCAGTATTACTAATCGCAAAGTTATGTCTACTGTTTACTAGTATTTTTCTTTTTTTAAGTATTTTATAAAGCCTACTATTTTTATCAATATAAACAAAATGTACATATTTATTTTTTGACATATGTCCATTTATTTTTGATACTTTACCATTAAAAGCACTACCCATTATTTGAGCACCTAAACAAATACCAAGTGTTGGTATATTTTTATCATATAAATACCTAGCAATTTCTTCATCAGTACTATCAAAATCATCTCCACCCTCTAAAATAATACCATCACATATTTTAGTTATTTTTTTTAAACTTTTTTTATCTAGTACACCATTAATAATAGGTGCGGTAAAACCAAATACTATAATGTTATTTTTAAGTAAATAATCATTTAAACTTTTATATAGCAAATAACCTTTATTACCACTACTTGTAATCATAGGTCTCATTAATATTCCTATTTTTTTCATACTCTTCACCATTTTATTATATGAGGAGAAAAGAAAAAAGCCACTATTTTTGTATTGGCTTATTCATACATAAATTATTATCAACATCAAGAACAACAGCAGTAAATTCATTACCGTTTCCTGCATTGAACATTACTTCATTACCTAGTCTTGCACCATAAAAAGCCTGGCCAATGCTTGAATTTTTTGAAACATATCTATACCCCTCTGGTCTTGCATCTGAATAATTTTTTTGAACTAACATAATTCTTGGTGTTTTTCCAATTAATTCCGGATCAGAAGAATTTAAAATCATATATTGTATCATACTACCATAACCAATTTCAGTTCCTTTTGGATTTGCATATTCAAAGTTTTCAAGTAATATTTCAATTTCTGCTTTTTCATGAATTAAACTAACTAATTTACTTTGAACACTATAGTTGGTATTATCACCAAAATTATTATTATCTGCGATTGCTGTTTTTTCTCCTATTAATAATAAGTACTTTATTTCTTCAATTTCCGATTCTAACTTATATAATTTGTTTTTAAGTTCCATAACTTGTGATATTGTTAAAATTACTTTTTCCATAGTTTCCCCTCCTTGAAACGGTTATTATACTACCACACTTTTTGTATTTTGTCAATTTTTAGTAAAGCTGTTAATTTAAATTTGAAGTGCAACACTTTGGTACCAAAAAAAGACACATGAATAACCTATAATATCTACTTGCAAAAA
>CAYXTH010000094.1:0-3626 GCA_964468025.1 uncultured Muribaculaceae bacterium
ATAAGATTTTATTGGAAGAAGATAACGTGTTTATATATAATAAGTATGATGGTATTGATTTTGAAAGCGTTAGTATAGATAAGTTAAATAAATTTGATAATGCAGTGTTATTATTTATGGGATCTAATGATATTATAAAACTTGAAAAAGAATATATGAACAGGTAGAAATACTTGTTTTTTTGTAAATAATTAATAAAAAGTTAATTGTTAAACAATAATAAAAAAGACTATTTTGATTTTTCAAATAGTCTTTTAAAAATGCCTAATTGCCTTTTTAAATAATTTTTCTAATTTACTAGTATTATAGTAAAAAGCATACTTTGTACCTTGGATTAAATCATTTTCATCTATTTCATCAAAATTTATTATATAGCCTTCTATTTTACACCACTGTCTTAAAAACATTCTAATAGTGTATTCATTACCATCTCTAAAAGGAAATATTACATTTAATTCACTGTAAAAATATGCAAGTGATTTTACCATGTTATCTAGTGTATCAGTATTAAAACTAGTAGTAAATAAATCAGTTAAACATAAATCAATGACCTTATATTGACAAGGCATAATTCCGTTAATAGTAACATTTTCTTCTCTAAGTTTACCCGCAAAATCGTATAAATCTTCATATAAATATTTATGTAAATTTATAAATTCTTCTTTAGTAAATTCTTTTATATTTATACATTTATTATTAACAATTTCCTTTTCCTTTATATCTAATTCCTTATTATTTGTAATATTTAATTTGTTTTTTAAAACATTGTTTTTAGTCCATAAAGAATCTGCACTATAAGGTCTTTCCATATATATCACCAAAGTATATTATACAATAGTCTTAAAAAAAATAAAATACATATAATTATTTAGGTGATAAACATGCTTAATTTTTTAAAAAAACTGTTTAAAAACTTTTATATTTTTACTGCATCTTATTCAAATAATGTTTTTCCTGAACCTCTTAGTAAAGAAGAAGAAAAAAAATATATTGAAAAAGCCAATTTGGGAGATAAAGAAGCGAGAAATAAGTTAATAGAACATAATTTGAGATTAGTTGCTCATATTGTAAAAAAATATGATCATAAAATATGCGATAGTGATGATTTAATAAGTATTGGTACAATAGGTCTTATAAAGGGTGTTGACAGTTATTCTTTAAAACATAAAACAAGGCTTACTACTTACTGTGCTAGATGTATTGAAAATGAAATTTTAATGTATTTTAGAAGTAATAAAAAAAATAACAAAAATATTAGCATAGATGAGCCAGTTGGCTTTGATAAAGAAGGTAATGCGATTACTGTTTTAGATATATTAAAAACTCCTAATCCTGATTTTGCCCTTGATTTGCACAAACAAGACAACTTAATGGCTTTAAAAAAATATTTTAATGTTTTAACAAATAGAGAAAAAAATATTGTTACTAAAAGATATGGTCTTGATGGAAATGATGAAATTACTCAAAAAGAAATAGCAAAAAAACTTGGTATATCTAGAAGTTATGTGTCAAGAATTGAGAAAAGAGCACTTACTAAAATTTTAAGGGAGTTTATTAAAAATAAAGATAATTAGCTAAAAATAAAATAATTTCACAAAAAACTTAAAAACAATATAAAAATGACGTAAAATATGTTATTATTATAGTAGGTGAAAAAATATGAAGAATGAAGTACTTATAATAGGCGTTTCTTTTTTTACCGCAATTGTTATATTATTCATTATATTTAAAATAATGAAAAACCGTAAAAAAAAGAAATTAAAAAAACTTATTGATAATCTAGAATATGAAAAAAATCAACTCGCAACTGCCCCAGTAGGTCCAGAACTAGCGAAAGTAGAAACATATACAAAAAATGATAAACTAGAAGTAATGTATGAAGACTGGAAAGAAAGACTTAAAGATATAAAAGATATTAGAATACCAAAAATTACTGATATGCTTATTGAAGCTGAGTATTCGCTTTCTAAAATGGATTATAAAAGCACAATGTATAAAGTTGCTAAATTGGAAATGGAAATATACAAAGTAAAAACAAAATCAGATTTTTTACTTGATGAAATAAAAGAACTTACAACAAGCGAAGAAAGAAATAGGGCAGTTATCACAAAATTAAAAGCACGTTATAGAGAACTTTTTGAAAAATTTAATAAAGATAGAATGCAATATGCTGATATGGAAGACGCAGTTGCTATGCAATTTGAAAATATATACAAAAGATTTGAAGATTTTGAAATAATAATGGATCAAAATGAATATACTGAAGTTACTGTAGTAGTAAATGTTATTGAGGAAATGCTTAATCATATGGAGGTTGTTGAAACTGAACTACCCGCAATTGTTTTACTTGCACAAAATATTATACCAAGTAAAATAGAAGAGATAAAAAAAGTATATGATAAAATGGTAAAAGAAGGATATCCACTTGATTATTTAAATGTTGAATTTAATATAGAAGAGGCTGAAAAAAAGATAAAAGATATTTTATCAAGAGCAAAAATGTTAAATCTAGAAGACAGTTTGTTTGATTTAAAAGTGCTATCAGAATATTTTGAAAACTTATTTACTGATTTTGAAAAAGAAAAACTTATAAAAGCCGACTATGAAGATGCAAATGCTACATTATGCATTAAACTTGAAAAAACAAATGACTTAGTTGATGAAATATTTGAACAACTTGAAGACTTGAAAAATACTTATAACTTAAAAGAAAAAGATATTACTAATTTAAAACTTGTAAGAAGTAGTTTAAATAAATTAAATGAGGATTATAAAAATTTAATTGATCATACTTGCAATAATAGTTTTCCTTATTCTAAGTTAACTGAGGAAATAGAAAATTTAGTCATTAGGCTTGCTAGTGTAGAAGAAAAATTGGATATTTCATTAAATGTACTTGGTAGTATGCATGATGATGAACAAAGAGCACGCCAACAATTAGGTGAAGTACAAACTCTTTTAAGAAATGCCCAAGATAGTATTAGAAACTATAATTTACCAGTTATACCAAATAGTTATTTTGTGGAACTTAAAGAGGCCCACGAAGCTGTTAAAGAAATAGTAAAAGAACTTACTAAAAAACCAATAACAATAGAAATTTTAAATACTAGGGTAGATACCGCAAGAGACTTGGTTTTAAAATTATTTGGTAAAACAAAAGAAATGATTAAAACAGCAATGTTTGCGGAAATGACTATTGTATATGGTAATAGGTTTAGAACATCTAATGAAACGGTTGATAAAATGCTTTCTTATAGTGAAACTTTATTTAATAAAGGGGAGTACCAAAAATCATTAGAACTTTCAATAAATACCTTAAATAAAATAGAGCCAGGTATTTATGATAGATTATTAGATTTATATGGAAAAGAAACTGAAAACTAATTGAAAAAAATTTAAAAATATGATAATATGTATTTGTAAGGGAAACTTACATATAATAAAAAAGGAACATTCAAGTTTCCAATGTTGAGTGTTACCAATATATTTTTTGTAACACCTAATTCAAAAGATGAGTTAGGTGTTGTTCTATTATTATAATAAGAAATTTATTAAAATTGATATTATTTTCAAAATATAAAAAATAATATTTATTATGTAATATTTTTTACTCATAATATCGCCCC
>CAYXTH010000095.1:0-3622 GCA_964468025.1 uncultured Muribaculaceae bacterium
TAAATAAAGTTTTACCAAATCTTCTAGGGCGTGGAAATAAAACTACACTACCTGTGCCTTGATTATCTAGTATATCTTTTATTACCTTAGTTTTATCGACATAATAAGAATCATCAACTACAAGACTTCTAAAATCATCTATTCCAACTGGTATCTTTTTCACAGTAATCCCTTCTTTCTATTTATAGTATACTAAAATTAAATATTTTTTTCAATCTATAAAGAATATTTAAACAAATAAAATCATTATGTTCTTGTAGTTAACTACAAAGTAAATTCCTAGTATACAAAAAAACTATTTGAAAAATCCAAATAGTCCCTTTTTCTTTTCTTCTTCCATATTACTACTTTGTTTTACAAATCCAAGACTTACAAGCAAACTATCAAGTGCGGGATTATTGTTTTCCTGATCATTAAGTGGTGGCAAGTTATAAAATATTTTTGCATTTGTTTCATACTCAAAATCAAGAACATCTCTACTACTAAGTAAACTTTGATTTAAAATTATTTTTTTATCTTTATATTTTTCAAAGGCTCTAGGGTCATGAGCTAATAATTTATTTATTTTGATTTTAGATGGTTCTACTAAATAAAGAATATCATTTACTAATTCTTCGGCAACTTTACTTTTGTTTATATCAATTAAAATAATTTCACTACTAGAATATTTAGCAAGTGTATTTCCAAGGTTAGGACTAGTAGTACTTACTAATGTTTTATCATCTAAATACATAAAATCGTGCTTATCAACTTCAATTGCAGTTACTGAATAATTTCTCTCTAATTGCTTTTTCATAGAATAAATTAAGCTAGTAGCACCTGATTTTTCAGTTATATTTTTAATACCAAGTACAACATGGTTAGTAGTTGAATTGAACTGTACTACCTGTGTACCATAGTTATGATTAGTATCTAATTGATGATACTGGGCAACATCTCTATAACTATTAGGATTATCATATAAATATTTAACACCATCAACATTCATTGTAAAGTTGTAAATTCGCATTGATATTAAATCTGATAAATATTCTGGATTAGTTACCTCAGGAACATTTTCAAGAAGTAAAATAACACGGTCCATATCTAATGATAAAGAAAGCTTTTGTAGTGTCTTTATATCTTGATAACCTTTAAGAGCTGTTACATCTAATATCATCCTTTGAAAAAAGATATTTTTAAATGTATCAATTATTTCTTCAACAGTAAATTCCCCTGTTAAACTTTTTATTATTTCTATATCCAATGTAGCAAGTTCTTCTCTATATTTATTTGCGATTATTACATTCATATGATTCCTCCTAACTAGTTATTTGTGAAAATGTCATCGTTTCACCTTTTACTGGTATTTTTATAAAATCTTGTATTACTGGTATATCAAAATACATATAAGCAACAACAGTAAAATATTCACCGCATTTTTTATTACTATCAGATGTACAAGTACTATGCAAATAAATACAGTACTCATATTCAGTTCGCTGATTTATAAGTATTCCACCATCACCATCATCTTCACGGCAAGGGCTAGATTGTCCTGCTCTATTGTTTTTTTTGTAACCAATACCTGATGTACCAAGCCAATTAGTTATTTCATCCTCAGCGTTGTTATAAATATCTGCTCCTTGATATCTAAAATTAGCGTTTTCATATTCACCTTGTTTTTCAATTTCTTCAATTATCTTATTTTTTACTTTTGAAGCCTTAGAATAAGACATCGATCCAATAAAAAAAGTAAGTAAAATAATGATAATCGATATTACTAAATTAAACAAAAATGCATTACCAACTGATTCATTCATTATTATACTCTCCTTTTTTACTTATTTTTACTAAAATTATAAATTCTCTCACCCTTAGTATGAATAGGTATTTTAAAATTATTAATAATTGGCATATCCACAAAAATATATGTTACTACACTATAATTATAATAAATAGGTTCTTTATTATCATTTGTAGTATTTTTAACATTTTCGCCCCTATCATCATTATAGTAATAAACGCAGTAAGCGTAATTTTCATCTTGATCAGCATTATAATCGTCACCATTTGTGCCAACTAAATAAATATTATCCCTTGTTTCACTACAATTAGCACTTGATTTTTTATAACCAATACTATCTAAGTAAGTATCTATCTCACTAATAGAATATCGATTATAACCTTCATATTTATCAATAATTGATAAAATAGCAGAATTTACCTTGAATGCTTTGTAGTAACTTAAAGTTGCGCAAAGTACACTAAAAACTACTAATATAAATATAATTATAATATTAAATGTGGCAGTTGCCCCAATACTTTGCCGCATAAAGTTACCTCTTTTCTTTTTTAATTACCCCGTACAAGTATATGAACCATTTGCTTTTGTACAATTCATAGTGCCACCAGTGCAAGTAACCCTATTATCATTACCTTGAGTACATCCAGTTCTACACTGTCCACCATTCCAAGTACCACCTGCACTTGAACAAGCAGAAGATCTAGCCATACTATCCATCATTGAATTTACAACAATAGTTCCAACCGCTAAAACTATTGCGATAAGTACTATAGTAATTACAGTCATATTTGCTTCTCCAGCTGCCTCTTTCATTCTTTCACCTACTTTCTCTATGTTAATTACATTATAAACTAATTTTAATAATTTGTCTATATTTTATGATTATAAATTCATCATCATCATCATTGATACCATTAAAAATCCAATAATACATCCACCAGTACCAAAAAGCATAATCATTGTTTTATTTTCCATCTTTTCAAGTCTTTCTTTATACTTTTGTTCTCTTGCTTTATTTTGAAGAGTGGATATTGTTCTTGAAAATGTAAGTAGTTGTTCTTGTTTATTTTCTTGTGAACCAAGTGACAACCTATAAAGTAATCTCATCATTCTCATCGAATCCCTAACTGGGTATTCGTGGGCAAAATCCATATATGGTTGGACTGTTGAATCTCCAGCATTTACTTTATCAACAAGTCTTTGAAGACCCGGTTTAAATATTTCTGGAGCACTTTCTATTGATTTACCTAAGGCCACTGGTATTGTATAGTGCTGACAAAGTATTTCCAAACTTTTTAAATAGTATGGAAGCAATAAATTTATCTTATTAAGGTTTGCTTTGTAATAACTTTTTAAGTTAAAATATTGTATTTTAAACGTTACAAATCCAACAATTAAAGCAACTATTACATAAATATAAGATAATTTTGATATAAAGAAGAATAGTACTAGTATAAACACAAGGACTCCATTTCTTACCCTTTGTGAATATAGTTTGTCTACATCTTCATCTGTTATATTACCAAATTTAACTTGAAGTAAAAATTTATAATCACTTTCAAGTAGAAAATCAAAAGCTGGTTTTATTTCTTTTACAAATTTATTAGAGCTAAAATAATGATTAAGTTCTAATAAACCTATGATTATTATTCCAATAAATATAAATATTATTCCTAAACTCATTATTCCGCCCCCACATCTTCATTGTAGAATTTAACTCCACCTATTATAAAGTATGTATTTAGTATTATAATAAAGTGAAGTATAATTTGTACATACCATAAGTTAAGCATCTCATTATAAGTATCTACTCCTAAAAGCATTTGTACAAGCATT
>CAYXTH010000096.1:0-3487 GCA_964468025.1 uncultured Muribaculaceae bacterium
AATTATTAAATACACCAGATATAAAAACAAAAAGTGGCCTTAGAGATGCTTTAATATTAGAAATTCTTTATTCATCTGGTATTAGGGTAAGTGAACTGGTAAATATTAAAATTAAAGATATAAATTTTAATGAAAGAAAAATATTGATATTTGGTAAAGGTAGAAAAGAAAGATATGTTTTTTATGGTACAAGGGCTGAAAAGTTATTGAATGAATATTTAAAAAATAAACAAAATGAATATTTATTTGTAAATACAAAAGGTAATAAATTAAATGAGAGAACAGTCCGTGAAATTGTAAGTATTAACGCAAAAAAAGCACATATAGATGTAAAAGTAACACCACATACTTTAAGGCATACTTATGCAACTCATATGCTAGATGGTGGGGCTGATTTAAAAAGTGTTGGTGATTTACTCGGCCATGAAAATTTATCAACAACGGGAATATATACTCATGTTTCTAATGAAAGACTTAGAAGTGTTTATTTAAACTCACATCCTAGGGCGAAATGCACTAGCAAAAATAAGTAAAATTTGTTATAATGTTTAAAGAATATAAAGGAGCGAATGATATGAAATACGTATATTTATTTAATGAAGGAAACAAGGATATGAGAAACTTGCTTGGTGGAAAGGGAGCTAATTTAGCCGAAATGACAAATATGGGGCTTCCTGTACCAAAAGGTTTTACTGTAACAACACAGGCTTGTAATAAATATTATGAAGATAATGAAGTAATAAGTGATGGTATAAAAAGTGAAGTAATAAATAATTTACATGCCTTAGAAAAAATAACTGGTAAAAAAATAAATGATAATAATAATCCTCTTTTACTTTCAGTTAGAAGTGGTTCTCCTGTAAGTATGCCTGGGATGATGGATACTATTTTAAATTTAGGTTTAAGCGATAAAGTAACCAAAGCTATATCTAATACAGAAGAAAATATGCGTTTTATTTATGATTCTTATAGAAGACTTATTATGATGTATGCAAATGTCGTAAAAGGAAAAGATAAAGATGAATTTGAAAAAATATTAGTAAATAGAAAAAAAACAAAAGGGGTTAATAATGATTTAGATCTTACGGGCGAAGATATGTATGAAATTGCGATGGATTCAAAAGATGTATATAAAAGATTAGTTAATGAAGAATTCCCACAGGATATTGAAACACAGTTGATTGAATCTATAACGGCAGTATTTCGCTCTTGGCATAATAATAGGGCAGTAGTTTATCGTAAAATGAATAATATTAGTGATACCCTTGGGACTGCTGTTAATGTTCAAGAAATGGTTTTTGGTAATTTAACTGATAATTCACTTACTGGTGTTGCTTTCTCAAGAAATCCCGCAAATGGTGAAGATAAACTTTATGGAGAATATTTAGAAAAAGCTCAGGGTGAAGATATTGTCGCAGGTGTTAGGACTCCAGCTTCAATAGAAGCAATGGAAAGGGATTACCCTGATATATATAAAGAATTAAAAGATATATCTAAACTTTTAGAACGTCATTATAAAGATATGCAAGATATGGAGTTTACTGTTGAAAATGGGAAACTTTATATGTTACAAACAAGAAATGGTAAGCGTACTACACTTTCGGCTTTAAATATTGCAGTTGATATGTATGAAGAGGGTTTACTTAGTAAAGAAGAGGCTCTTTTGAAAATAGAACCTACTAAATTAGATGATTTACTGCACCCTGTATTTGAAGAAAAATCTCTTGAAAAGGCTATTTTAATTACAACTGGTTTACCTGCATCTCCTGGTGCGGTGAGTGGCCAAATATATTTTGATGTCAAAAGTATCATAAAAGCTAAAAACAAAGGTATAAATGGTATATTAGTAAGAGAAGAAACATCTCCGGAAGATATTGAGGGTATGAATAGTGCGGTTGGTATTTTAACGGTAAGAGGTGGTATGACAAGTCATGCTGCAGTTGTCGCAAGGGGTATTGGAAGATGTTGTATAAGTGGATGTTCTTCGGTGGTAGTTGATGAAAATAATAAGACAATGTCAGTTAATGGTAAGACTTATAAAGAGGGCAATTTTATTTCATTAGACGGTACAACTGGCAATGTTTATGAGGGTACTTTAAGCACAAAAGAAAATAGTATTACTGATAATTTTAAAAAAATTATGGAAATGGCTAAAAGCGTTAAACATCTTGGGGTAAAAACAAATGCCGATACACCAAAGGATGCACTTATGGCTTTAAATTTTGGAGCTGATGGTATTGGTCTTTGTAGGACGGAGCATATGTTTTTTGAAGAAGAAAAGATTTTTGCAATTAGAAAAATGATTTTATCTTCAACTAAGGAAGAAAGGGCAAAAGCTATAAAAGAGTTATTACCAATGCAAAAAAAAGATTTTGAAGGGTTATTTGAGGTAATGAATGGTAAGAGTGTTACTATTAGATATTTAGATCCACCTCTTCACGAGTTTTTACCTAAAAAGGATTTAGAAATAAAACCACTTGCGGATTATTTTGGTGTTAGTGTTACTATTTTGAAAAAAGAAATTGAGAGTCTTAAAGAGGTAAATCCAATGATGGGGCATCGTGGATGTAGACTTTTGATTACTTATCCTGAAATTGCGGTTATGCAAACAACTGCTATTATGCAGGCAGCTATAAATTGTAAGAAAAAAAATATTTTAGTAAAGCCTGAAATTATGATTCCACTTATAAGTGACACTGAAGAATTTAAGTATTTAAAAGGTGTTGTAACTAGATGTGCAACTGAAATCATGAATAAGTATAATGTAAATGTAGAATATAAAATTGGTACAATGATTGAGGTTCCAAGAAGTGCTATTTTAGCAGATGAACTTGCTAAAGATGCTGAATTTTTTAGTTTTGGTACTAATGATTTAACGCAAATGACATATGGTTTTTCAAGAGATGATGCAGGTAAGTTTTTAAGTGATTATTATGAGAAAAATATATTTACCAAGGATCCTTTTAAATCTATTGATGAAAAGGGTGTAGGAAGACTTATGATAGTTGCTAGTAAGCTTGCTAAAAAGGTTAGACCTGATATTGAACTTGGTATTTGTGGTGAGCATGGGGGAGATACTAGTAGCATTGAATTTTGCCATAAGATAGGTTTAAATTATGTATCTTGTTCTCCATATAGGGTACCTCTTGCTATATTGGCAGCAGCTCAAGCCGCAATCAAGTCAGGAACGCAAAAGTAGATAAAAGAACAAAAGTGTTTTTAAGCCGTATAATCATTACGAATGACGATATTATAAGGTATAGAAATGATATACCTGAATGTAAAAATATAGTCATTAAAAAACCAATTATTCTTGATATTTATATATAATTTTAAGACTGAGATGACTTTTATGTCGTAAATCTCGGTCTTTTTATGTAAAAAAATATATATGTGCGATTAGTAGTTGGAGGTGTAAAAAATGCGATCAATATATACAAAAACAGGTAAAAATTTTGGATATTTATTAGTTGATGGACGAACTATT
>CAYXTH010000097.1:0-3483 GCA_964468025.1 uncultured Muribaculaceae bacterium
ATAAGAATTACTACTAAAAAAATACCACATATAATTTTATGCTGCATAGCAAAATTATAAATTTTCTTGAAAAAATTCACTTGTTTTTTTTGCTTTTTGTTACTAGATGTAATACAAGTTCCTCTCGTAGATTTTTTCTTAGTTACCGTATTTTTTTTAGTTTTTTTATCCATATCCATTCCCCCTAAACATTACGCGCATACCCTCGTAACATTTAGTTATTTTATCAGAAAAAATACAAAAGTCAACAAAATTCGGCAAAAATAATGAATATTTGTGAAATTTTAGTGAAAAAGGCTAATAAATATATAAAATAAAAAAACACCTAATGTGTTTTATCAACTGGAACAATTTTAATAGTATAACCCATTGGCTCTAATATTTTAATCATTGTTTTTATTTGCGGAGATGTAATAAAACTTTCAATACGAGCGACAGTTTCTCTAATAACATCACAGTTATCAGCAACATCTTGCTGGGTCATATGTAGCTTTTTTCTAAGTGAAACAAAATCTTTTACAAACTCATATTCAAGTTCCAAAATGTTTTTTTCGTCTTTAATGTATTCTTCTAATTTTTTCATAAACAATCACAAAACAATTGTATCATAAGGCGAGCAAATATACAAGTTATTTTAACTTACTTTCTCCTGTTTTGTAATCTATATCAATACCCTCTTGGACATTATAAATATAAACATTAAATTTAATACCACTTCCATTATCATTGGTAGATAATGCTTCTATTTGAATACCATTAGCAAGTAAATTATTGCCTTCAAAAATAGGAGTTACTCTATATAAAACCGTGCCTCCATTTTTAACAAATTCTGCAACTTTGTTTTCAAATTTAAGCATAGTTTGGGCATTAGTATGTCTTGTGCAAGTAATTAAATTTTTAACATTAGCGTTTTCCCCAGTTAATTGATACCCTATTAAATGACATCTATTATATAAATACTTTCCATCAATAATATCATATTTAACAGTATGCCAGCCGGATGGTTTAACCATGCCGATGGGGCCTCTTTTTTCTGTTGGCATAGTATCTTTGCTTACAAAAGCATATACTTGTCCACATCTTCCAAGACTATCTAAATCACTAAAAAACTCTTTATTTTTATTGGTTAAATCTTCTTCAGTAAAACTAGGTTCGTTGTTATTTATATAAATGTAATCTTTTCCACTATATTCGGGTATTTCTCCTATATTATAAGAATGTATAGTATCATTATGATCGTTAATTTTATTATCGTTTGTTTCAATGACACCAAAATAACTAGTAATTCCAAGTATTAAAGTAAAAATCGTTATTATAATTTTTTTCATGTATCCACCTACTATATATATTTTATTATAAACATAATAAAAGTTCAAGTGTAGTATAAAAAAATTACCAAAACATAATTTAACACCTATTATTGTTTTCCTGTACTATTAGGACATTTTTAAAAATAAAGTTGCACAAGTAATTTATAAATGATATAATCATTTTAAGAATAGAAAGGGATTAAAAAATGACGGAAAATGAAATTTTATTACTAGATAAATATTTTCGGGCAGCTAATTATTTGTCTGCTTGTCAGTTATATTTGCTTGATAATCCATTACTTGAAAAGCCTCTAAAAAAGGAACACATCAAGAAAAAAATAGTTGGACACTGGGGTACTGTACCTGCCCAAAATTTTATATATACACATTTAAATAGAATAATAAAAAAATACGATTTAGATATGGTATATATATCAGGTCCAGGACATGGTGGTAATTTTTTAGTCGCAAACACTTATTTAGAAGGTAGTTACAGTGAATTTTATCCTAACATAACACAAGATAAAGCTGGATTGAAAAAATTATTTAAACAATTTTCTTTTCCTGGTGGAATATCCAGTCACGCAGCCCCAGAAAATCCTGGTAGTATTCATGAGGGAGGAGAATTAGGCTATTCACTCGCACACGCTTATGGTGCTGTTTTAGATAATCCAAACCTAATTGCTACTTGTGTTATAGGTGATGGTGAAGCTGAAACAGGACCACTCGCAACATCATGGCATTCAAATAAATTTATAAACCCAAAAATTGATGGAATGGTATTACCTATTTTAAATCTTAATGGCTATAAAATAAGTAATCCAACGGTATTTTCAAGAATGACAAACAGTGAACTTGCCGGTTACTTTTATGGGCTAGGCTATAAGCCATATTTAGTAGAAGGTAATGATCCTATAAAAATGCATAAACTAATGGCAAAAACAATGGACTTAGTAATAAAAGATTTAAAACAAATAAAAGAACATCCAGCAAACAAACCACTATGGCCAATGATAATATTAAGAACACCAAAAGGTTGGACTGGTCCAAAAGTAGTTGATAATAAAAAAATAGAAGGTACATTTAGAGCCCATCAAGTTCCAATATCAATGGAAAAAGACGAACATTTAAAACAATTAGAAAACTGGCTTAAAAGCTATAAACCAGAAGAATTGTTTGATAAAAAAGGAAGATTAAACAAAGAAATAAAAGATATTTTACCAACAGGAAACAAAAGAATGGGTTCAAGTCCATACGCTAATGGGGGATTACTTTTAAAAGATTTGATTTTACCTGATTTTAAGAATTATGCGGTAAAAGTTACTGCACCAGGAGAAGTAAAAACTAGTGATATGCTTGAGCTTAGTGGTTATATAAGAGATGTTATTAAAAATAATCCTACTAATTTTAGAACATTTAGTCCTGATGAAGCAATGTCAAATAGATTATACAAAATGTTTGAAACAACAAAAAGGGATTGGCAAGAAGAAATAAAAGATACTGATGAATATCTTAGTAGTAAAGGAAGAATAATTGACTCATACCTTTCTGAACATATGTGTGAAGGTTGGCTTGAGGGTTATTTACTTACAGGAAGACACGGTTTTTTCACGAGTTATGAGGCCTTTATTAGAATAGTAGACTCTATGGTTGCTCAGCACGCAAAATGGTTAAAAGTATGCCGCCAAATATCTTGGCGAAGAAACATTGCATCATTAAACTTACTTTTAACTTCAAATGTTTGGCAACAAGATCATAATGGCTTTACTCACCAAGATCCGGGATTTTTAGACCATATCGCCAATAAAAAAGCCGATGTTGTTAGAATATATTTACCACCGGATGCAAACTGCTTGTTATCTTGTTTTGATCATTGTATAAAAAGCAGAAATTACGTTAATGTAATAATTGCTTCAAAACATCCAAGTTATCAGTGGCTTGGGATGTCAAAAGCAATAGAGCATTGTACAAAAGGAATTGGAATATGGGACTGGGCTAGTAACGATCAAAATAGCGATCCTGATGTAGTAATGGCATGCTGTGGAGATACCCCTACCCTAGAAACGATTGCGGCCATATCAATTTTAAATGAAGAATTACCACATATAAAAATAAGATGTATAAATGTAGTTGATTTAATGAGATTAGAATCATCTTCAAAACATCCGCATGG
>CAYXTH010000098.1:0-3432 GCA_964468025.1 uncultured Muribaculaceae bacterium
TTTTCTTTTCTTATTATACATTACCTTACTCCTTTTCTATATTACAACCATTTTACCGCAAAAAAAAAAAAAAGACAAGTCATATTTCAATAAATCAAAAAAAATATAGATTTAGATACTATTCACAACTAAAACAAATAAATAATCTTTTTTAATGAATTAGAAAATCTTCATAACTAACATTTTTAACATAATAAAAGAAAGCCAGTTTTTGACTTTCTAAATCAATTATTTATTATCACATTACCAACACAAGTTGACAAAAAATCATAAGCCTAATCTATTTTATTTTGTTTATCTTCTTTATTTATTCTTTCAAATAAAGGTTCAGGCATATTTACTTTAATTGTTTTTTCCATACCTTTAAAGTCTATACTATCGATACTTTTTATTTTTGTATTTAGTTGTTTAAATATTTTATCAGCAGTTTCAGGTAAAAATGCTTGTAATAAAACAGCCATACTTCTTATTGCTTCAAGTAAATTATATAATACAGTCTTTAACCTTTCTTCTTTTCCAACTTTAATTAAAGTCCAAGGCATTGTTTCATCTATATATTTATTACATCTTCTACTTAATTCAAATATTTCTTCTAGTGCCTCCGCAACTTTATATTCATTCATTTTTATTTCTACTTTATTAGGTAATTTTTTTACCATTTCAATAAGTTCATTATCAATTGTTTCAAACTCTTTTGGAGTATATACTACGCCTCCAAAATATTTTTGACTCATTGAAATAGTTCTATTAACTAAATTACCTAAGGTATTTGCTAAATCAGAATTTATTCTTTCAATAATAAGGTCGTAACTAATGTTACCATCGTGACCATAAGGTATTTCGTGTAATAAATAATATCTTACTGCATCAGTAGAAAAAGATTTAACTAAATCATCCGCATAAAGAACATTACCCTTTGACTTACTCATCTTATCGCTATCAGAAGCAAGTACCCAAGGATGTCCAAAAATTGTTTTTGGCATTGGTAAGTCAAGTGCTTTTAAAATAACAGGCCAATATATTGTATGAAATCTTAATATATCTTTTCCAATCAAATGAATATCAGCAGGCCAATACTTATTAAATTCTTCACTACTGCCATCTGGATCATAACCTAAAAATGTAATATAATTAGCAAGAGCATCTAACCATACATATATAACATGTTTTTCATCAATTGGTACTTTTATACCCCAATCAAATGATGTTCTTGATATACATAAATCTTGTACACCAGGTTTTATAAAATTATTAACTATTTCATTTTTACGACTTAAAGGAACTATAAAATCAGGATGACTTTCAATATAGTCTTCAAGCCATTTGTTATACTTGCTTAATTTTAAAAAGTAAGCTTCTTCACTAGTCTTAGTAACATCTCTACCACAATCAGGGCATTTACCGTCTACAAGCTCTTTTTCAGTAAAAAAAGATTCACAAGGTGTACAATAAAGCCCCTCATATTTTCCCTTATAAATATCTCCATTATCATATAATTTTTTAAATATTTTAGCCACTATTTTTTTATGATTAGGATTTGTTGTTCTTACAAACTTAGTATAGCTAATATTAAGTAAATCATCTATTCTTTTAACTTCATTTGAAATTTCATCAACAAACTCTTGTGGACTTTTTCCACATTCTAACGCTTTATTTTGAACTTTTTGACCATGTTCATCAGTACCAGTTGTAAATACAACATCATAACCAGTTAACCTTTTGTATCTTGCGATAGCATCCGCAAGCACACCCTCGTAACTATTTCCAATATGAGGTTTCCCAGATGCATAAAAAATTGATGTTGATATATAAAACGGCTTTTTCATAGTTCATCTCTCCTTTAAATTGTAAATGTAAATTTACCTATATTTAAAAATATATATGTAGCAGTAATCACTGCACCTCCTGCAAAACCTACAATAAGCGCTAATAAAAATTTATTTATAAAACCATTATTATTTGGTTTATAAGTAAGTACCTTTTGTTTTTCTTTTTCCTGCTTTTTCTCTTCTTTTACATTTTCTTCTACTTCTTTTGTAGTCTGTGCAATTTCATTTGCAAGTTCTTGCAATTTTTTTAATTCTTCTTCCTTACTTAAAATTTTTTCTTCCATTATTTCACTCTCCTTTAACCTTTCTCTTTTTCAAAAATAATATCAGGAAAAATCATTTTAGTTATTTTTTCCCTTAAATCACTAGACAGTGGGCTACCACCAGCATTTTTATGGCCACCACCATTATATTTACTAGTAATTACAGTAAGATCTACTTTACCTTTTGCCCTATAACTAATACTTCTAGAAACATTGATAATAATCATAAAATCTATTTCCGGATGCATTTCAAGCAAAGTATTTCCAACTTGTGAACGATAATTTTCCGCAAAAACAAGGCCTTTTGTAGAATTTTTACGTAAAATAGCATTATCAGATATAGAAAGTAAATAATTATAATAAATACTTGTACCGCTTTCTTTTTGATTATCTCCATCATCTATTACCGTAATAAAATCATATTTATTAAGGCCTAAGGCACTTTTATGATGATCAAATATTTTTACCCTACTTTTTCATAAAGGATTTTCATCTATTTTTTGAGCAAGCATAGGACTTACATTCAAATCGACAACATGAATACTATCATACTTATCAACATTATTCAAAAACGCTTCATCTGCATCTTTTGGATTTAAAAGCAATGTATCAATTTCTCCATAAACTATTTTAGCAAGTATTACTGGAGTAATACCATCTTCATCAGCAATATGACTTATAAGTAATCTTTTCATAAATCTTCTCCCTTAATTAGTACTACCAAAACCACCAGTACGTTTATTTGTTATACCTTCTTCATTATCTACTGTTAAAAAAGTAGTAAACATACCTTGGGCAAACTTATCGCCTTGTTTAAAAAACTTATCTTCTACACCTTCATTTTTAATACATATAAATATATGACCCTCATTATCAGGGTTATTGTAGTAATCACCATCAATTACTCCTACTTGGTTACATAACCTAAGATTAAATTTGCATCCTAAACTACTTCTTATAAATATAAGTAAAACTTCACCAATATTCATATTTGCTTTTATACCAGTAGGTATTTTAACAACTTCACCTTTTTTAATAGTAAAATCAGTTAAGCACTCAAAATCATAACCCGCACTATTTATTGTACCTCTTTTAGGTAATTTATACTTATCATAATCTTCATGTGTTAAACCTGTACTTTTTTCAAACTCTTCAAAACTTACCTTTTCAAAATAACGCATAAAATCAACTCCTTAAATTAAATATATCATACATTTGTATAAGCATCAACACTTTTATAAAAAAACACTCATAAACATAAGGACATATTAAATGCAGTGCCACCTTACTTTATAAGTATTAACCTACCTAAAGCATTTAACGCATCGCTTACGTCCTAA
>CAYXTH010000099.1:0-3412 GCA_964468025.1 uncultured Muribaculaceae bacterium
TACTAATTTTACTATAAATATGGTAAAAGAAACAAAACCAAAAACGTTTGCTGAACTTGTTAAAATTTCGGGATTATCTCATGGTACTGATGTATGGGCTGGTAATGCAAAAGATTTAATTGACAACGGAATAGTTCCTTTTAGTGAAGTTATTGGATGTCGTGATGACATTATGGTTTATTTAATGTATAATGGTCTTTCTCCTTTAAAGGCTTTTAAAATTATGGAGTTTGTTAGAAAAGGTAAAGCAAGTAAAGAGCCTGAACAGTGGGCAGAATATGTGAAAGAGATGAAAGAAGCAGGAATTGCTCAGTGGTATATAGACTCTTGTAGTAAAATAAAATATATGTTTCCGAAAGCCCATGCAGTTGCGTATGTTATGACGGCTTTTCGCCTTGCTTATATGAAAGTACATAGGCCAATAATTTATTATGCAGCACAGTTTTCTTCTGAATATAGTGATTTTGATGTTGAGGCAATGATAAAAGGTTATGATGCGGTAAGAAGTAAGATTATTGAAATAACTGAAAAAGGTTTTGATGCAAGTAATAAGGAAACATCAACGCTTGAATGTTTAAAGGTTGCTCTTGAAATGCTTGCCCGTGGTTTTACTTTTAAGCCAATTGATTTATATAAAAGTCACCATTCTGATTTTGTAATTGATGAAGATGAAAAATCATTAATTCCACCTTTTAGAGCAATTGATGGCCTTGGAGATGTTGTTGCAAAAAACATTGTTATTGAAAGAGAAAAAAGAAAATATTTAAGTGTTGAAGATTTACAAAAACGTGCTAAAATTTCTTCTACTTTAATTGAAAAAATGCGTTCAATGGGAATTTTAGATGGAATGGATGAATCTAATCAATTATCATTATTTTAAATGGTTTTTGATAAGTAGGTTGTTAATATAGAAAGCAAAAGCTTTCTTTTATTTATTAGGGATTTATCTTGACACGCATACAATTGTACGTTATAATGAATTTAAAATATTTTGGGTAAGGTGGTGATATAATGTATGCGGACGTGTTAGTTGAAATAAAAGGACTTGATAAAACTTTTACTTATAAAGTACCTTTAAATACAAAGGTTGGTATTAGGGTAAAGGTACCATTTGGGAAACGTATTTTAGAGGGCTTTGTCTTAAATATATATAGCGAAAAAAATTTTGATTATGAGATTAAAGATATAATTGGAATAATTGATAGTGAGCCTGTTATAAATGAAGAAATGATGACTTTGGGTAAATACATTAGTAAAAAAACTTTATCTCCTTTAATTAGTACGTATCAAGCAATGCTTCCGAGTGCCTTAAAAGCTAAAAATAATTTTAAAGTAAATAAAAAGTATATTAAAGTACTTAATATAATAAAAAATGTTTCTTTATCAGGAAAACAAAAAGAAATATATGATTTAATAAAAAGTGGTAAAAATAATAAAACAGAGTTAAATAAAATATCTAGTTATGCGGTTAAAAAATTAATTGAAGATGGTATAGTTTTTGAAGAAGAAAAAGAGGTATATAGAATTGATTTTGAAGAAAGTGAAGTTGTTAAAGATTTACCACTTACTTTGGAGCAAAAAAATGTTATTGAAAGCATTAGTTTAAATGAATTTAATCCATATTTATTACATGGTGTTACTGGTAGTGGTAAAACACTTGTATATATTAAGCTTATAGAAAAAGTTTTAAAAATGGGTAAACAAGCAATTTTATTAGTTCCAGAAATTAGTTTAACTCCGCAGGTTGTTGATACGTTTAGAAAAAGATTTGGTAAAATAATCGCAATTCTCCACAGTAGGTTAAATGATGGTGAAAAATATGATGAGTGGCGAAAAATGACTGAAGGAGATGCGAAAGTTGTAATTGGGGCTAGAAGTGCTGTATTCGCACCTTTTAATAATCTTGGTATTATTATTATTGATGAAGAACATTCAGTTACTTATAAGCAGGAAAATACACCCAAATATAATACAATTGATGTTGCTTTAAAAAGGGGTAAATACCATAATTGTCCAATAATACTTGCAAGTGCAACACCAAGTATTGAAAGTTATACTAGAGCAAAAAGTGGTATTTATACATTACTTGAAATGAAAAAAAGAGTTAATAATAATTTACCTAAGGTTAAGTTGATTGATATGAAAGATGAATTTAAAAAAGGCAATAGAGTTTTTTCTAGTGATTTAACAAATAAAATAAATGAAAGGTTAAAAAATAAAGAACAAATTATTATTTTATTAAATAGGCGTGGTTTTTCAACTACTATTTCATGTAAAGAATGTGGGTTTACTCATAAGTGTCCAAACTGTGATATACCACTTACTTATCATAAAAATATGAATGTTATGAAATGTCATTATTGTGATTATACCGTACCTAAGTTAAATGTATGTCCAAACTGTAAGAGTAAAAACATAAATTCACTTGGTATGGGTACAGAAAAATTAGAGGAAATTTTAAAAGATACATTTAATGCTAGGGTTATAAGAATGGATGTTGATACTACAAGGAAAAAGGGGGCACACGCTAAAATAATAAAGGATTTTGAAGATGGTAAGTATGATATATTACTTGGTACTCAAATGATTGCTAAGGGGCTTGATTTTCCAAATGTAACACTTGCCTGTGTAATAAATGGTGATAGTTCTTTAAACATTCCTGATTTTAGAAGTGCAGAAAGGACTTTTGAACTTTTAAATCAAATTGCTGGAAGAGCTGGCAGAGGAGATAAAAAAGGTGAGGTTATTATACAAGGCTTTAATATGAATCATTATAGTGTCATTTGTGCTGCAAATCATGATTATACTACTTTTTATAAAGAAGAAATGAAAATAAGAAAAGCTTTAAAGTATCCGCCTTATTATAATTTAACTCAAATAGTGATAAGTGGTAAAATTTTTAATGATGTTAATAATGAGGCTGTTAAAATAACAAGTTATTTGAAAAATAAGTTTCCAAATCATATTATTTTAGGCCCTAGTCAAAGTATGATGCCAAAAATAAATAATGTTTATTATATGCAGGTTATTATTAAATATAAAAATACTAAGGAACTTATAAATGATTTTATTTTTATAAGAAATAAGTATAGTAAAAGTAAAGTTAATGTTAGTATTGATTTAAATCCTTTAAAAATGTAAAAAAATATGTTAGAATGGTTTTGGTGATAATATGGATTTTGACAAAATAAATATAAAAAAAGACCCTGTTATAATATTTATGGGAACTCCAGAATTTAGTGTACCTATTTTAGAGGGATTAGTTAAAAATTATAAGGTAAAAATGGTAATAACACAACCTGATAAGCCGGTTGGAAGAAAGGGTATTATTAAACCTACGCCAGTTAAAGAATTTGCACGTAATAACAATATTTTATGCATTCAACCTACTAAAATAAGTGATGCTTTAGGG
>CAYXTH010000100.1:0-3244 GCA_964468025.1 uncultured Muribaculaceae bacterium
GGCAAGAAATTATAATGAATATCAACTATTTTGGTCCAAATATCAGGTTCAAGTTCATTGTAAGAATATGGAAGATTTATCATTTTATACATAATTTCACCTCAGTTAAACATATTCTTATAATAAAAAAAAAGAACTAAAAGCTCTTATTCACAGGAAGTTTGATAAGTATATGTATATTTTTTTCCATTCCAAGTTACTTTTACATCACCCGTAATATTTTCGCTTTCGTCCTTTGGATTTTTAATGTCTTCATCAGAAAGAAAGCCCGCTTGTTGCATATCTTCAATAGATATACATTTAGATGTATTTGTTTCCATCTTAGGTAGTAAATTATAATTTCTTGCCATATAATTTTTTGCGGTTTTTTCAATTAATTTTATTTGTTCATTATAGGCTTTGTCTTTTGAAGAACTTATCATTGTATTAACTGTTGGTATGGCAATTAAAGCAATTAAACCTAATATAGTTATTACACATATAAGTTCAATAAGAGTAAATCCCTTTTTCATAGTATCACCACAATAATTATAAAATAATTAGTAGTAAGTTGTCAATCATATAGTTTTTCTTAAATGTTTTAATACTTTTGCCTCATGCCTTGAAACAAAAGTTTGTTTAAGTCCAAGTGAATTTGCCACTTCGGTTTGAGTCATATCTTCATAGTATCTTTTTATCATAATTGATCTTTCTGGTTCTTCTAAATTACTTATCATGGTTTTTATCATAATAAGTGTATCAATATCAACGTTTTCATCACTAATTACTTCTTCCATAAGCATATTAGTATCTCCATATGTACTATCAATACTACTTACAAAAAAGTTATAATTTAAAATTTCTTCAATATCAGCCTCATCCATTTCTAAATAAACACTTAATTCTTCTATAGTAGGTTCTCTTAAAAATGCCTGCATTAAAGATGATTTAGCTTCTGCTACTTTTTTATTTAAACTAAATATTTCTTTACTAATTTTTACTGGATTATTTTTTCTTACTAAATCTTTCATTTCTCCTAAAATATATGGATAGGCAAAACTAGAAAACTTAGTACCTCTGTTTTCATCATAGTTTTTACTAGCTTTAATAACTCCAATACATCCAGCTTGGTACAAATCTTCAATATTCCCATAATCATTAAAATAACCTGCGATTTTATATATTAGATTTTCATTTTGACTTATCCACTGAGCTAAATCCATTTTATCATCTCCTATATTTCTTCTATTTTATCTAGTAAAAATTTTAATTTCTCACTCACTTTTTCATCTTCATTTACGCAAATTAAAATACTTTCTCCTTTTATAGATTTTTTTTCACTACTAACACTATAAATAACATTTTTCATAAATGGATTGGTATCTTTTATAACCGTGCCTATTCTTATATACAAAAATCCATTCTCAGGTTCAATATTTATATCAAGCAATGCCATCACCTACTACACTTTAACACGATTTTTATATTTTTTATACTGTTTCGACAAAACTAGAAAAAACACGCTTAAAATAGTAAATATTATAAAGTAAATTAAGTACGACAAATCATTTTTTGATGTATTTGGAACTTTTACTATATCATTTTTTGATATATTTGAAATTTTTGCCATATCATTTTTAAAATCTTTTATTATATCTCTTGTTCTATAAGCATAATATATTTTATAATCATTTTCATCTTTATAAGTAAAATCTCCTACACTATTTGTACTATAATAATCATTATATATCTTATTTAAATTATATGGACGATATATTTTGTCTTTATAAGTATAAAAAGTAAGTAAATCTGAATTTTTCATTAAAACATTTGTAGTTGGCCTTTTTAAATCATAAAAGTATTCATAGTTTGGTTTTTCTAAGTATGCATATTTAAAAGCAAATGTATGGTTATAATTTTCATCTTTACCATACCCCATTTCACTTGATACATACGCCCTGTTTTCCCCTGCTTCATATTTATAATTAATATTTTCACCAGTTAAACTCATTTCTATTTTAAGATTATCTAAATAATGTCTTTCATGGAAATATATAGTTGCAAAACCATTTTGCTTTATCAAAACACTACCATCTATTAAAATATTATCGGTTGCTTTATAGCTTCTTGTATCAAATTCAATTATTTGCTTACTACCATCATATACTTTCAATTTTTTAATACTTAGTTCACTACCTAAATTATTTATTTTTATATAATTTACTGGACTTACTCTTTTGTATTGATAACCATACTTTTCATAAATAATTTTATCAGTATCATCAGGTTTTGTTAGAAAAATTTCGCTTTCATCAGATAAAATATAATCATTATAATCAACATAGTCATATTCTTTATCACCATAATTTCCATATGTTTTTTCTAGTTTATAATATTTATACCTTTTTTCCGTTTTAACATCAATTAAATCCGTTTTTTGTATTTCTTTTTCTGTAAATTCACTGTAATCACTATAATCAGTGTACGATAGTGCTTGTACTTTTGGTATGAATATAAGCATAAACACTAATAATAGTTTTTTCATATTTTTTCTCCTCTCTTTATGCCCCAAACTATTCACATAAATGTTTATTAAAATATATCACTCTCCTTTTTCAGTTAGTGATTTTAACACTTTATAAAATATAGGTCAAATGAATGTTTTTAAAATTTGACATATATAAAAGGTAATATTTTTAAAAATTAGTTTTTTACCATTTTTGAATTTTGGTAATAAAAAAACACCCAATTTTTAATTTTGACCTTAGACCAATTTTTAAAATTAAAGGGTGTTTATTTACCAATTTTTAATTTTTGTTTTTTACCAATTTTACCTATTTTGTACAAAAAACCTTACCAATTATTAAAATTAGTATATTTTGCAAAAAATTTAAAAAAAGTGATATTTTTATTGTTTTGTACTATTTATGATACTTTTAAGATGTTCTTTGACTAAAGTCTAAATATTTCGAACAAGTACTACCTTTTATACAATATGGATCGGTACTTGTTCCTGAACCTGTTAAAGATACACTAGATTTTAGATAGAGAACCGGGAAGACCGCACATGCGGCGTTGTAGACGTTGTAGCTGACGCGGTCGTAGTACAGACCGCTGCTGCTGACATACCACGCATAGCTCGAGTACGATGCATACGGAGAAATGGTCCACCAACCATTTAATACATTTAAAAATGTACTGCCAGCATAGTTTGATTTTAAAAATTCACTTGCGGAAATTAAACCAACTGCTGAATTTACTACAG
>CAYXTH010000101.1:0-3210 GCA_964468025.1 uncultured Muribaculaceae bacterium
TTTATTAACTATTTCTAATCTTGCCATTAAACTACTTTTTTCATTTTTAAAGTTTTCTTTAAACATTTTGTATTCTTCATAATCAATTATACCAGTCTTTAAATCTTCATACATTCCTTGAGATATATTATCTTTTTGATTAATTTTCTTTTCAATTTCATTCTTTTCAACAAATAGTCCTTTCTTTTGACTATCATTATTATTACCTAGTATTTCTTTAATATTAATTTTATTCATAACAGATAAGTCCTTATACTTGTTTATTCTATCATTTATTTTTTCAATTAGAATTTCATCTAAAACATCAACTCTAATTGTTTTTGAATTTTTACAATTTGCATAAGGTTTGCAAGCTTCAGTACATTTAAAGCAATGAACTTTTTCATTTTTTGACATATACATTCCCTTTTTAAAGTTTCCTTCGCAACAATCACATTTTATAACTCCAGAATATTTATGTTTTTCGCCATGTTCTTTACAAGCACGCGATCTATTTTCTCTGATACTAACTGCTTTTTCCCAAGTATTCATATCAATAATAGGTTCATGTGTATTTTTACAAACAATCCATTGTTCCTTTGGTAGTGTAATAATTTTTTTGTTTTTATAGCTTGGTGTCGTCGTTCTACTTTGTGCTAAATTACCAATATATACAACATCTTGTAGTATTCTCTTAACAGTACAATCACTCCAAACATTTTCTTTGGTAATTTTTCTGCTATATTTTACATTTAATCCTTGTGATAATTTATATTCATAAGGACAAGGAATATTATTCTCTTTTAAATATCTAATTATTTTTCTAACACCATAACCTTTTTCTGTAAATAATTCAAATATTTTTTTAACTACAACACTTGCAACAGGATCAATTAATAAATGGTTTTTATCTTCTGGATCCTTTATATAACCATAAGGTGCAAATGGACCAGTAAATTGACCATTAGCGTGTTTATCTTTGATTGTATCTCTAATATTTTCTGATAAATCTTCCAAATACCATTCATTAATAAGACCATTTATTTGTCTTGTTTTTTTGTTTCCTTTAACAACTGTATCGGCATTATCAACTTTACCTACAAAGCGAATACCCCACTCTGGAAATAAACCATGTATATATTTTTCTACATGTTCCATATCACGAGTGAATCTTGATTGTATTTTACATAGAACTATATCAGTTTTTCCGACTTCACAGAATCTCAAACATTTATTATATTCTGGTCTTTCATTATCTACTCCTGAATAGTCCTCATCACAGAATATTGCAACTACTACCCATCTATTTGCTTTAGCATGTTTCAATAACATGGATAATTGATTTTTAATACTTTCACTTAATTCTTCAGGTGTTTTTTTATCTTTATCTTCTTCTGATAATCTGACATATAAAATAACATTTTTACCATACCAGTTATACTCTGAGTTATAAATTTCTCTTACATAAGCTGCTCTTTTTTTAATTTCATAACTTGGAGATAAAAAACTATCATCATTTTTAATATCTAAATTAAGTAAATTTATGATACTTGGCGAAACATACTCTAATTTACAATCATCCATCAAATCTTTTAATTGTTGATTTCTTCTACTTGCGATTGTATCTTCCGGATTTAATTTAGAAATAGATTTAAATTCTACTTTTTTCTCATTTAGTTTACTTATAAATTCATTGAACTTTTCTTTTACATTACTTATAATTTCATCATAAGTAGATAATACAATATTCACTGACTTATTAACTAAAGAAGAAAGCATATTATTGAAATTAATTCTATTTTCCGAATTTCCAATATAATAGCCATCACGATATATTCCAACAACTTCATAATTCAATGCTTCTGCATAATCCATAAGTGCTGTTGCTCTTTTTGTTAATATACTTTCAATTTCTTCAGAACTTAAAGCTTTATTTTCTTCATCTGTTAATCCTACATATAATACCACCTTTTCCATTAGTACATCACCATCTTTTTATGATGACATACCTTCAAACTTTCTTTTTTAGGTGTAAGAATACTTACATAATAATTATAGCATGTATTAATATTCTTTTCAGCCATTTAGACCAACTTTCTCAAAAATATTTAAAATTATTTTTGCCCATTGGTAATTAACACTTTTTTTAATTTCTTCTTCTGGTAAAGCATCATTTTCTATTTCAATGACATTATACCTTTCTTTCATTTTAATACCCCCCCTTATTTATTCTTTTTATTTTTTAGTAATTTGATTGTTCCAACAACTTACCAATTAAAATAACTTGATAACCTTTTCTATTTGGATTACAAGTTATTAATGTTATATATTTATCATTATTACTAAGCAAAACATCAGCTTTGCCTGTTTTTTCTATATCATATTTATTAGTGATTTTATAATTATATTTAACCCCTTTATAATAAACATAAACACCATCACCAATATTAACATTTATTAATTTCTTAAAATAAGAAATATTACTGTTTCCAGAATGTGCATATCATTTTTTCTTATAAAATAAAGGAATGTGATAAATAGTGCATATCTTTTGCATATCATTATACTCATTTTCGCAAGTGCGAAAATAGATTTGCACCTCTTTTGGCAAGGTCAAAGCCTTATAAAATAAGGGCTTTAACTTACTGGAGGTGCTTATCCCATATCCTGTTGAAGTTAAATATGTGAAAAATATAGTAATTTAATAGAATTGGAGGGTGAAAAATGAAAGCAATTTTAAATGTGATAATGGTTTTATTATCAATGATAGCATTGATTTTAGAAAAGAGTTCTTGCTTTGAAATTTTGGTTGTGGGTTTATTATTTATGATCTTATTTGAACTTGAAAAGTTTAGATTAAAAAAATAAAAGGGGTGATGAAGTGGCTAGATATACGATAAGTATTGATACTAGAATAGAAACATTATTAAATAATTATATGAAAGAAAATAATATTGATCTTAAAAGTGTTGGAAAAAACCTCAAAAAGTTAAGAATAAATAATCATTTAAAGCAAAAAGATTTATATAATATGTTAAATATAACATCATCAAGTTATTCCTTATACGAAAATGGTAAAATATTAATACAAACATCTTTTATATATCAAATTGCAAAAAAATATAAAATTTCAATCGACTCTATTTTAAAAGAGCAATGAAAGATTTGTCATTGCTCTTTTAAAAATTCATTTCTGTTTCTATTAAGTTCTTTCTTATCTCAAAACTTTCA
>CAYXTH010000102.1:0-3150 GCA_964468025.1 uncultured Muribaculaceae bacterium
TTTAAAAGCACAAAGTTCTTAAAACGTATCTATATGATGCGTTTTTATGTTATAACCATAAACAATAAATTTATAAAAGTATTTACTTTTTAATTTTAATTTTATATAATAACTTTGGTGATAAAAATGACAAATGAAGAAAAAATAATTGAAGTAATAGATAAATTAAGGCCATTTTTAATAAGTGATGGTGGCAATATTGAGTTTGTAAAATATGAAAATGATATTGTTTATATCAAAATGCTTGGTGCTTGTGCAGGCTGTGAACTTATTGATTTAACTTTAAAAGATGGTATTGAAGGAGCAATTAAGGAAGAAGTACCCACTGTTAAAGAAGTTGTTAATGTTAAATAGCTTCTAACCATTCAATGTTGATTTTTAATGTACTTTTATAAAAAATATAAATTTTTTTTAAGATTTTTTCGTAATCACTTACTTTATTAGTGATTTTTTTTATTTTTTCTTCTTTAATATTGCCTTTAATTATTTCTTCTTCTATATCAAAATAATAAGTAGGATAGAACATTCTAGCCAAAAATAAATAACACTCGTCTTTGGTAAGTCTTGATAGATTTAAAAAGTCATCAAGGCTATTGTTTATATCTTTTCCACTAAAAAAACAGGCTTTAAAATATTCACAAACATCTCTTACTCGGCAGTCTATAACTAAATTTAATGGATTGTATAAATCAAATGTGTTATCAGTTACCTTAATTCTTTTATGAGAAATAACTTTTGGATAAATGGTTACATTGTTTAAAATTTGAATAGCATTTTCTCCAAGACCAATAAAATAATTGAAACTTTCAGAAATTAAAGGATATCTATTTTTAATTTGTTTTATTTGATATTCTAAATGATCGTTTTTTTCTTCCCAAAGAGTTTTAAGATTGTATTCATCTGTTTCCATATAAATTTGACTAAAAAATAAAATATCGTTTAATTCAATACTATTTATAGGAACATTTATTTTTAGTAATATATATGCATTATTGTTTATAAAAGTAACAATTCCACCATCTTTATTTAATATAATTTGATGGATGGGTATTTTTTTTTCAAGTAATTTTATGTGTAGCTTGTATATATCTTGTAGGAGTTTCACATCCTTGTTATATGGTACGAAAAAATATTTTTGATTGTTATATTCAAAATAATATTTATCTTTATTTTGGCGTATATCTCCAAAATCAATATTGTAATAATAACTAATAATGTTTTTCAAACCTATCACCTATAAAAATTTATGTTTAAATATTTAATATTATGTTAATGTGGGCTAGTATTTTATACAATGTACTTAGTTTTGAATAAATTATACTGAGAATAAATGAAGGGGTGGATTATATGTGTAAAAATAACGATACAAACGATAGTTGCATCGCGGAAATTCTTAATGTTATTAACATCCTACAAGAAAATGCTGAATGTGCTGATTCATGTCTAGATACTTGTGATCGCGGATTTCTAGGATGTTCAGTTACAACTACAGGATGTAATACAAGACCAATTATGATATACACTTGTGGTGGCAACGGGACACCTTGGAGTATGCCAACAACCAAGGAAAATGTAGTTTGCGGTAATGAAGGAGTTACTTGTTCAAGCGTTTTTCGTGTAGAAAAGGTAGATGGAAATTGTGCAACATTTAGAGTTTTAGCTGCAAATCCGGATACTGAAGCTGCTGCAACAATACCTTATGTAACAACAAACTCATTCTTTACTATGAATTTAGATTGTTGTTGTGCTATCAAGTGTTTACAAGATACATTTGTAGAATGTGTGTAACAAAAAAACTGGCATATGCCGGTTTTTAAATACATTTTTTTTCAAAGCACTTGACATATTACTTTGTTTGTGATAATATTCATTATGTCAGTGTGATTGACATAAAAATTAAAAGGGAGCCATTTATCTGCGCTCTTAGCTCAGCTGGATAGAGCGTTTGGCTACGAACCAAAAGGTCAGGGGTTCGAATCCCTTAGAGCGCGCCATCGGGAAATAGTTCAACTTGGTAGAGCACTTGGTTTGGGACCAAGAAGTTGCAGGTTCAAATCCTGTTTTCCCGACCATTTAAAATACACACCCTTGTTTCAAGGGTTTTATTGTACGGAAATACAACTAATGTATTTCTTTTTTTAAAATTTCGTATAAAGTTTGTGTTATAAAGCAATCTTTTAATGCTCTATGTGCCCCAGTATAATCTATATTAAATATATTAGCCATTGTTTTTAAATTGTGATGCGGACTTTTAACATATCTTCTACTTAATGTTAAAGTGTCTATGTAGTTATTTAAAAATGGAGAACTAAATATTTTTAATGAGTTAGTGCTTATAAAACTTATATCAAATGTAATGTTATGGCCAATAACAATATCTGCACCAATAAATTTTAAAAAGTTTATAAACTCTTCTTCTATATTAGGTGAATATTTTATCATTTCATTTGTAATACCTGTTAAGTTGGAAATGGATGAACTTATTTCATTTGCTGGCTTTATTAAGGAATTATATGTATCTACTATTTTACCATTTCTTACTTTTATTGCTGCAAGTTCTATTATTTCATTATTTTTAGGGCTAAACCCTGTTGTTTCTATATCTAATACAGTATAATCATTTAAATTTTTAATTAAACTATTACTTTTCATATATCTCACATCCTTACATACATTATAAAGCATTTAAATATAAAAATAAACTGATTTTTTCTATCAGTTTATAAATTATTATTTTCTTTTAACTTTAAATAATGATTGCGCAGTTCTTTAAATCTTTGGTAATGAACAATTTCCCTTTGTCTTAAAAATGCTAGCGGTCCAAGAACATCAGGATCGTCAGTTAAATCCATTAAATGTTCATAAGTTGCTCTTGCACGTTGTTCAGCACCCATATCGCTTTCAATGTCGGCTATATAATCTCCTGCTACTTTTATATAAGCCATATTAAATGGGTTTCCAAATGTATCTGATGGAAATAGGTCTTTACCAAACTGTGCATAATGTTCGGCAAGTCCTGCTTCTTTTAATTCTTTTGGTGTAGCATTTTTCATAAGTTGATATATCATTGAAGAAATAATTTCGACGTGTGCAAGTTCATCTTTACAATGCTGTTATCAATTAAAAAGACAATAATATAATCTTGAGTGA
>CAYXTH010000103.1:0-3125 GCA_964468025.1 uncultured Muribaculaceae bacterium
AATTAGACTTCCAGGTGGCAGTTCAAATACGGTTAGTAAAAAATATAAAGAGGGTGTGGTAACTGAAATTACTAGTTATTTAAATGCCCATGATTATTATTATTTTGATTGGAACGTTGATTCATTAGATGCCTCTGGCAAGGTAAGTAGGGATGTTATTTATAATAGTGTTACTAGTCATTTAAAAGATGGAAATAATATTGTTTTAATGCACGATGCGGCTAGTAAACAAACTACTGTGGATGCCCTTAGTGATATAATAGATTATGGCAAGCAAAATGGTTATACATTCGCAAAAATTACAAAAGATACTGAAATGTATCATCATAGGGTAAGAAATTAGGAGATGATTATATGAATAAAAAGGGATTTACAATGATAGAGTTACTTGCAGTTATAGTATTGCTTGCGAGTATTGCACTTATCGTAACACCACTTGTTACAAATAGTGTTAAAAATGGAAAAGAAAAGCTTACTGAGCAAACAAAAAACAATATAATAATGGCTGGTAAAAACTGGGCTAGTGATAATAAAGATAAGCTTAGTAATAATGTTTGTGTTAAGGTAGATACTCTTGTTAATAATGGCTATTTAGATAATATTGATAGTGACTTGAAAAGTAATTATGTAGAAATTACTAAGGATAGCAGTGCTTATTATTATAAATTTAAAGAAAATTGTGAATGGGAAACGTATTAGGAGATATTTATGGGTTCTAAGCTATGAAACAAAAGCTTGTTGTCCAGTAAAACTATAAATTCTTTAATGATGAGTGTATTTAATTTAATAGATAATTATAATGATAAAGATGATTTATCCTTAGAATTTAGAAATAATGAAATTTATATTTATACATTAAGTGATAGTTTGTCAAGCAAGTTAAAAGGTAAGTGTAATTTGATAAAAACTTATAAAGACACCAATTATTTTGATATGGGTATTCAAACGTTATATATTCAAATGTTTCAAAGAAGATTTTATAAATTATATTAAAAACGGGAGCTTTTAATTAATACCACACAAATATTTGACATAGAAGAAAAAATATTATATAATTTATACTGTTAGATTTTGGGGGGATGTTTTATGTTATATAGTAATGAATATCAAATATTATGTGGCCTTAAAAAACATTTAGAAAATACTAAACAAGATATTGATATTGCTCTTTATGAAATAATGGATACATATTTAAAAAATCCTTTTAATGTGTCAAAGGAAGAGTTAGAAATATTAAATGATTTTAGTGTAGAAAAAAAACAGTTTGATGTATATGCACTTACTCCAAATAAGGGTGAGCTTAAAAAAATTTTGAAACATATAATGCCTTGTAAGTTAAGTAAACCGACGGCAAAAATTAGAAATTATGATTTTAAAAAAAATGTTAAAAAAACACATATTCCAGTGAGTACTAAAATACTTAGGTTGGCGGCCTAAGTTTTTTTCTTGCATATTTTCTATATTTAATGATATAATGTCATAGATAGAGGTGGATTTAATGATATTATTTTATATTATACTAGGAATTATACAAGGATTTACTGAACCAATACCAGTATCTTCTAGCGGGCATTTGGTTATTTTTAAAAACATATTTGATTTAGATGTATTAAATGATTTGAATTTTGAAATATTTTCAAATTTTGGTAGTTTAATTGCAATTGTAATTATATTTAGAAAAGATATTGCAAAATTGTTTATGGATTTTGTAAATTTTATTAAAACAAAAGATATTAAATATAAAAGTGGTTTTAGATATGTTTTATTAGTTGCACTTGCAACAATACCTGCGGGATTGTGTGGGTTGTTATTTAATGATTTAATAACTGAAAATTTAAGTAATGTTAAATATGTTGGTGTGGCTTTATTAGTAACTGCTTTATTTTTGTTTATAATTAGAAAACTAAAGGGTCATAAAACAGATGAGCAAATAACTGTAAAAGATGCACTTGAAATTGGTCTTTTTCAAGTAATTGCATTACTTCCAGGTATTAGTAGAAGTGGTGCTACTTTGGTAGGTGGTATGCTTTCAGGTCTTAAAAGAGAGGTTGCTTTTAAATTTTCATTTATGCTTTATATACCAATTAGTTTAGCAACTATGTGTCTTGGAGTAAAAGATGTCGTAAGTACTGAAATAGACATTAATTTATTACTTGGTTATGCATTAGGTGCTATAAGTGCTTTAATAGTTACATTTTTTTCTACTAAATGGTTTAAAGGTATTATGCTTAAAGGCAAACTTATATATTTTGTGTATTATTGCTTAATAGTAGGAACACTTGTTATTTTATTTTTGTAAAATATTTTGATTTAGTATAGTAAAAATAGTACATTATTAAGTACTACTTGTGCATTTAAATTTTCATTTGGACAACCCTCTTGAAAATACTAAATGTTTTGTGATAAAATGAATTTAACATAGAAAAGGAGCAAGGAAATGTATAACAAAAGAATAAAAAATAATGTAATAATAAGTGTACTACTTGCAGTAGTACTTATAATGGGTATAGGTTATGCGGCATTTGCTAGTAAATTAAATATAAATGGTACAGGTAGTGTATCAGGTAATTGGAGTGTAAAAATTACTAATATTACAAGTAAAAATATAGTAGGAACCGCAGCTAATCAAACAGATCCTACATATACTGATACAACCGCAACATTTAATACGATACTTCAAAGTCCAGGTGACAGTATAACATATGATATAGATGTAACAAATGCTGGAAATGTTGATGCTGTATTGAATAATATTACAGTAAATACAGGTAGTAATGAGGCCATTGTATTTGAAACAAGTGGTTTAAAAGAGGGAGATAGTTTATTAAAACAAACTACAAAAACATTAACCGTAAAAGTATCTTATAACAATAGTATTACAAAACAACCTGATAACGTAACTAGTACTATAACAGTAATTCTTGATTATGCTCAAAAAGATACATCAAGTGGTGATATAGTAACTACTGGTCCAACAATAGGAGGACAAAGTGTTGAAGTAGTAACATCAGGAGATGGATTATATGCTGATAGTACGGAAAATGGAAGATATATTTATCGAGGTAGCAGTGTAAATAATTATATAACATTTAATAATGAAACATGGAGAATTATGTCTATTGAAA
>CAYXTH010000104.1:0-3120 GCA_964468025.1 uncultured Muribaculaceae bacterium
TGTACCTACTAAATTACTTGTTGCGGCCCATGCATTACATCCATAACTACTTGCACTTGTACAATATGTACTTGTACTACTGCTTCTATTGCCTGCAGCATCCCATGCATATTTTCCACTTATTTGTTCATTTCTTACTATTTTAAGTGTTCCATCACTTTCAATAGACATAATTCTCCATGTTTCATTATTAAATGTTATATAATTATTTACGTTTGCTCCTCGATAAAAATATCTTCCATCAGTTACTGTATCTGCATATAATCCATCTCCACTAGAAACTAACTCAGTTTTTAAATCACTTGATGTTTTACCACTACTACCAAGTTCTTTTTCTGTTTGAAGACCTGCTTCATTAGTTACTCTAACTTTAATTTTATAACTTGTATTTTGAGTTAAACCAGTAAATGTATAATTTTTATCACCAGTAACATATTCCCCATCATTTATACTATATTCATATTTTGTTATAGCAGCATCACTATCAGATGCAGTTACTGCGACAGTAATTGAATTTGTAGTACTTGTATAAGAAATATTATCTATTACAGGTGGTGTTGTATCTACAATTTTAAATATTGCATATAGTACAATATCTTCACTACCCATTGTTAAGCTTTCAAGCGGAGTTGTACTAGTTGCACTTTGACTCCAACCTAAAAACTCATAATCTTTTTTAGATGCTGTATAACTTAAATTTATATTAGAGCCTTCCGCTAAATATTCATTTTCTGCAGTAGTACTTTCTCCTCCATTAGTAGTATAATCATAAGTAACTAAATGATCTTTGGTAGGCGTTATTGTACCACCTTCGTTTTGAGTAAATCCTAAAGTAATATTACTTTCACCACTAGTACCTTCTGCATCTCCATCATAATCGCTATTATATGCGATTTTTACATATAATTCTTTTGATGTGTTTTTATACAAAGTTTGTCCTTTGGTAAATCCACTAGCAGTTATTTTAATGGCTTCATTATTACTATTAGTAATGCCTAATGTATCTAATTTAGCGTCAAAATCCCCACTATTTTCAACGATAATTTTATATTCTACATAGTCCCCTTTATTGTATAAATTGGCTTCTAAATTAGCCGTTAAATCAGTATATGCGTTTTTAACATTTTCCGCAGTTCCGTTTGTATTTAATACAGTAACTGATGTTATTTTAATATCCCATTTACTACTAATATCAGCAGTACCTTTTATATTTAGTTTAGTAGAAAACGCTGCATAACCTATAAGCATTGCTAGAGCGATTAAAAATAAACTACTTATTATAATACTTTTTTTCCTTGAATTTCTCATATAGTACCTCCTACCTTATACTATAATTTTAATATATTTAAAAGAAAAAATCAACAAAAAAAGAAAGACTTTCATCTTCCTTAAAGTACTGTAAGTATGCAACAAACTAATACAATGATTAAGAATATTAGTAACGCAAATTTCCAGATGTATTTAAACCATTGTTTATATGAAACATCAAAGAAACTTAAACCTGCGATTAACAATACACTTGTTGGGAATATTAACATTCCAACTGCATATACTGATTGAATTAAGAATCCTGCTATTGAAAGAGTTGATGCATCAAAGCTACTTATATATACACTCATACTTGATAGTAAGTAGTATAAATCATTATAGAAGAAACTACCATATAATGACGCTATCGCAGTTGTAACAACATTAAAGTCATCTGTTAAACCAAATGTTTTAGCAAACATTGTATCAACAAGTGTTCCTGTACCATTATATGATGCTTGATATAGAACATATAAGATAACACTTGCAAGTCCTGCATAAATAGCAGTTGGTAACATTTTCTTAATACCTGCAATAAACGATTCTACAAAATCGTTTACACTTAAATGATAAATCCAAGCAATTAAACTTGCAGCAATTATCATAAGTATACAAAATTCTGTATTACCCCAGTAACCCATTTGTGAAATACCACTAAATAAGTTTTCAAAAATAGCAAAATCGCCTATCTTAACTCCCATAATATTATCATATAAATCATTAAAGAAGTTAATACCAAATGAGTAATACCAGTTATACATACCAATAATAGCGGCAATCATCATAAGTGCTAAAATAATAATTAAAGGTACAATACTACGTTCTTTAACAACTTTAACCTTTTTAACTGGTTTAGCAATTGCCATTGCTTTTGTTGTTTTTTTAGTAGTTTTTGTAGTCTTCTTAACTGGTTTTTTAGCAGTAGTTTTTTTAGTAGTAGTTTTTTTGCTTTTAACAGCATCTTTCTTTTCCTCTTTTACTACTTTTACATTTTCTTTTTTAGAAGCCTGTTTTACCTCTTCTTTATTTATTTTACTAAATTTAACAATAAATAAAATAAGTGCGACCGCTAAAATAACTAGTAAAACTATTTTCGCAATAATTTGACTTGTCATATCAATTGATAATATGTTTTTTGTATATCCTGAAATGTTAAATCCAAGAGTAGAAGCGGCAGAACCTATAAGCATTGCACCTACTGTTGATGTTAAGGCAACAACGTTTTTTACTCCTAACTTTGAAAGTACCATTGCTGATAATGGAACAAGCACAAATAAAGGCACTACAAGTCCTGTTACAGAAGATAATATAACATAGAATAACACTGTAATAACTAAGAATAAACCTGTTTTCTTTTCAAATTTACGTGCTAATTTGTCTGTTAATTTATCTAATGCACCTGTTTTCCCCATAACTCCATATAATCCACCAATAACGGCAAATGTAATTGTGTATAGTATAAATACTAAAAATGTTGAAACTGGAATACTAAATAAGTCAAAAATTCCAACTGCATCAATACCACTTGTTTTTAATTCTCCATCAGTATAAGTACCTACTGGAATAAGCCAGCTAAGTACAACGAAAATTAAAAACGAAATTCCAATAGCTTTTAATAAATTTCTTTTCACTTTTCTATACCTCCCAAAGTCATTATATCAAAAAAACCTTATAATATAAAGTTTTTTTTAATATATTTTTAATTTTTCACGCTGTTTTCACATTTTTTGTTAGATACTACCCTTAAACACATAAATTGTCAATAACTTAGGAAAATGTCTTAAAAAAATTTAAACATTCGCGGGAAAATTT
>CAYXTH010000105.1:0-3005 GCA_964468025.1 uncultured Muribaculaceae bacterium
ATTTTCCCGCGAATGTTTAAATTTTTTTAAGACATTTTCCTAAGTTATTGACAGAAAAAAAGTCATAGATGTTAATTAAATAATCGCCTTATATGCTTTTTAGCTTTAATAAAACCTTTTTCTGGAGTTGCTTCATATTTATTTATTACATCTTCAATAACTCCATCACCCATTAATACTTGGTTTATTGACCTATCTATTTCCTCTTTCAACCTTTTTGAACCACTATTATAAGTACTAAAAAGTGCGAGTGCTTCTAAAGTAGATAAAATATAAGTGCGTCTACTAATAATACTTTCTATATCTTTTTCACTGCTAAATTCATTCCTCTCTTTATTAAGGATATCCCATTTATTATTAATAAATCTATATATCAAATTTAAATCCAATAAGGTACCACTAGAATCTATATCATAGGAAGCTACTAATTCCATAAATATTGAAAGAAACTCACGGTTAAGTATATTTTCTATAGAACCCTTATGCCTATATAAAAGAGCATGATACATTTCATGAACGTAAGCCGTTTTAAGCATATTATTACAAGGACCTTCTAGCCCTATTTCATAAGTAACAATCGGTAAATCTTTAAAAAGATCTAAATTATCATCATTAAGTTGAAATAAAGATTTGTTTATATAACGGCTACCTTTTCCAATGCTTGCTCTATAATTAGGTTTTAAGTCATAAACATTTAAAAGATTGCACTTATTTTGTATATAACTATATATTTTTTTATAATCTTCCCTTTTTGGATTTTCACCAAACAGACATACTAAATCGGCTTCCAACGCATCTAAATCTGAAGATAAAATTCTTGTATCAATTCCTCTTGTATGTTTATCTAAAACATATCTTCCTGCTTTAAGTATATCATTATACATACATAAATTTATTTTTAATCTTGGAACATTTACCTCAGAAATACTAAACACTAATAAATTTAAAAACTTTTTATAATTTTCTGATTCAAAAATGCATGTTGATATTCTTTATATCCATTATATGTTTGATAAAATTCCCATTCTTTTTTATCATATTCAGTTAACTCCATATGTATCCCTCCTAAATGAGCCATATTATAGCACAAGCTAATAGTAAATGCAAATTCCTAGTATATAATTATAAACGCATGAGTTTAAAACTCATGCGTATATCATACATAGATTATTTTTCTACAACTTTTACTTTTACCTTTTTAGTTTTTGATACATAATTAACCCTAGAATCAGTTCCTTCTACTTTTACCTCGACTTCATATTCACCAGGTTCATAATCTTTTAAATCAATGTATGCGGTTATATCATCAGCAGTTATATTATTAAGTACCGAAGATACTCCTTTAACATTAACATTTACCTGTATATCATCTTGGCTAAGACCTTGTACACTATATTTATCATCTAAGTTTCTTACATCAATATTTACATTATTGATATCTTTATCTGTTGCTACTCCTAAGGTGAATTTAAGAGTAATATTATTAACTGACATTGCTCTTACACCTTGTGGTTTATCTAAATCAAGTTTATATTCTTTGTTTTCTTGAAGACCACTAACATCTATTTCAACTGGAATATATTCAAGATTATCAAGTGTTTTTTTACTAGCATATACAGTTGCTTGTGAAACATTCATTGAAATTGAGCTTATAGCTTTACCAAACTCGATATCACCTTTTGGAATTACTTTTATAGGCACTGTTTTACTTGGCGCTTCTATATCTAATTCAACGTTAATTTTATTTGGTACTATTTCAACATCAATAACATTTCCTTTTTTATCATATGCTTTTAAAGGTACATCTTTAAGAGTAGTTTTTCCCTCTTCACTTATATTTAGTTTGTCCGCATCAACAAGGGCTTTTACCGTTGCTACTTTGGTTAAACTATTGATAGCATTTTTATCATCAGTTCCTTTTACAACGACTTGATCTATTTCTGGTGAAATATTTTCAATAGTATATTTATCATCTAAACTATCTTGATTTAATATATCAGTAGTTAAGGTTTTTGTTTCCGATACTTTTGGATAAATATTTACAGTCGCTACTGCAGGATTAACACTATATTCAATTGAACTTAGTGGTTGACTATATTCAATATTAACTTTATGGCTACCTGTTTTTAAGTTTGTTAAATCAACTGATACTTTTGACGTAGTTGACTGTTTTGCAATAAATAAATCTGATCTACTACCCATTAAAGTTATATCAACAGTCTCAGGAAGTCCCTCTACAACATAGGCCTCTTCATTATATATAACATCAACTGGTTGGTCTTTTATTATTTCCGCCGTTTTATTAGTAAATACAATTATTTTTTGGTCAATTGCAACAAACACAACAATTGCTAAAATAAGTGATATAAATAATAATGTATTTGATTTTGAAAGCCATCCTTCAAGTGATTTTTCAGTTCCACCAAATTTATCAGTAAATTTTACTATTAGTTTTGTAGTAGGTGTTACTATTTTTTTATCAATAAATCTTACTAGTTTGTATAAAAAACTTTTTTTCTTTAATCTTCTCAATTTAATCAACCTCCTTTGAATTTACTAGGGGTTTTTTATTTGAAGATAGTGCTTCTAATAAACGATTTCTTACTTCATCAATTGATAAATTATATGAAAGTTCACCGTCTTCGGCGACTGATATTCTTCCTGTTTCTTCCGAAACTACAATTGCTAGGCAGTCTGATTTTTCGGCAATTCCAAGAGCCGCTCTATGTCTTGTACCAAGGCGTTTACTAACAACGGGACTAGAACTTGTTGGAAATACTGCACCGGCACAAGCAATTTTATTACCTTGCACGATTACACCGCCATCATGAAGTGGATTATTAGTATAGAAAATAGAACTTAATAATGCTCCTGATATTTGAGCATATATTTTTTGTGCTTTTTCTATATAATTTGCCAAGCTAATATCTCTTTCTAATACTATTAAAGCACCAATTCTTTTACTTTGCATAAATTCAATTGAAGAAATAATTGCATTTATGGTT
>CAYXTH010000106.1:0-2943 GCA_964468025.1 uncultured Muribaculaceae bacterium
ATGTACTCCTAGATAAACTCTACTAAATCCTACTAAAATAATTAAAATTACTAATAAAATTGTAAGTAAGTTTTTGTGTTTTAAATTCATGTGCCATATAATAAATATTAAAAAGCCATAAAAAGAAAGTGATATCATTGCGTGGCCACTTGGAAAACTAAAACCTGCCTCTTCTATTAGTTTAAATTCAGGCCTTGGACGTGAAAAGATAAGTTTTAGTCCCTGATTTAATAAAAATACATTTATCGTATTTATAAATATTAAAAAACTAAATACTTTATTTTTAATAAAAATTATTAAAAAAATTAAAGCAATTATTATAAATGTGGGACTAGCTAAAAAAGTAATTGATTTCCAAAACATATCATTAAAAGGCAAGTTATTTATAAAATTATGAATGTTTGTATCAAAAAAGACAGTTTTATTTAAATTAACAAAGATGGTTGTTATTACAAATAAAAGTACACATATTATAATAACTAGCCATTCTATATGTTTTCTTCGCATTTTATTCCCTTAGGTACTTTTTTAATATGGTTTCCAATTATGTCTGATACATCAGAAATTGTAACAAATGAAGATACATCTGCATTTTGGACAATGTCTTTTAATTCTTGTATTTCAAGACGAGTAATTACTGTATAAAGTACTACTTTTTCAGCTTTTGATACCTTTCCTTCACCAGTTAAAATTGTAACTGTTCTTCCAAGCCTTTTAAATATTTCATCCGATATTTCTTCTTCTCTATCAGTAATTATAATTGCTGCTTTGGCTTGTTCTAATCCCTCTGAAACAATATCAATAATCTTAAATGTTATAAAATATGTAAGTAATGAATATAAAGCTCTATCAACGCCAAAAACAAAAATCGCACTTCCATAAATAAATATGTTAAAAATAAATACAATTTGTCCTACTGATAAATTTATTTTTTTACTCATTGTAATTGCTACAGCCTCTGTGCCATCTAAACATCCACCTTCTTTAATAACAAGACCTACACCTACTCCAAGCAAAAGGCCACCATAAACAAGTGCAAGTAAAATATCATCAGTTACTTCTGGTGTTTCTTTAAACACTTCCAAAAGTAATGAAAATATTAGCATACCATAAGCAGCTTTTACTAAGAATTTTTTCCCTAGTTGTTTCCAACCAATAAGTAAAAAGGGAATATTAAGTACAATGATAAAAATACTAAGTGAACCACCAAATATTTTATTTAAAATAATAGACACACCATTTAATCCACCATCAATAATTGAATTTGGAATTAAAAAAATTTCAAGTGCTGCGGCTGCCATTGCTCCACCAAGTGTAATTAGTAAAAATGATGGTACTTGTTTTAATATCCATAAAAATCTTTTTTTATTCATAAAAAACCTCCAAACTTCTTTAATTATATCATTAAAATAAACATGGTTTCAACTATTTATCTATATTTTTCAATTTTCTTATAACTTTTTTTTCTATTCTAGAAATATAAGACTGACTTATTCCTAAAAGGCTAGCAACATCTTTTTGGGTCATTTCCTCACTACCATATAAACCATATCTTAATACCATTATTTTTTTTTCTCGTTCAGAAAGTTTTCCAATTTCTTTATAAAGTAATTTCTTTTCAATTTCTTTATAAAGTCCCCTAGTTACTATATCATCATCAGTACCTAGTATATCTTCTAAGTGTAGTTCATTTCCCTCACTATCAAAACTTAAATTATCTTCAAAACTAATTTCACTTCTTCGTCTTTTATTTTTTCTTAAAAACATAAGTATTTCATTATCAATACATCTAGATGCATAAGTTGCAAGTTTTATATTTTTATCAAGTTTATAAGTATTAACTCCTTTAATAAGTCCTACACTGCCTATACTTACCAAATCTTCTAAATCAATACCAGTGTTTTCATATTTTTTTGCAAGAAAAACAACTAGCCTTAAATTGTGTTCAATAAGCTTAGCTCTGGCATTTTCATCACCATTCATAGATTTTTGAACATATAAAACCTCTTCTTCCTTAGTAAGTGGTTCAGGTAATTTATCACTACTACCTATAAAAAATACATTATTACTAACAAATATACTAATTAATTTTTTAATTTTTTCTAGCAATTTATTTCCTCCATTTCTTTATGTAGAAGAACTTCTACCCCTTCAATATTTATATTATCACTAAATCCTAAGTAAACTTTGTCAAAAATAATATTATTTATTATAATTTTTTTAATTTTTATACATTCTAAAAGGGATGTTCCATTAATAGTTTTATACGGTATATAAACTATATTTTTACTAAAATTGTTTTTTAAATTAGTAATAATTACAAGATTTCCTTTATGTTTTAGACTATTACCACTATCTATAAAACCAGTTAGACTAAGTACTTTTTTATCTATATATATTAGTACATCTACGTATTTATTTTGTTTTACTTTAAATATTTTCATTTGTTTTATATAAAAAAATAATATGATTGGTGTAATTATAAATAAAATAGGTGAAGATGAGTAATTAAAATTTATTTTTATAAGGTATAAAAAACCACCTAATGTTATACTTACAACATAAAAGGTTATTATATTATATGCTGTATATTTTAAATCTTTATAATAAAAAGTAAATAAGTTCATTATAATACTTAAATATATTTTTAATATTATTCCCTGAATTATGTTTATATTAATAAACAATAATAATATACTAAAAGATCCTAAAAATGAGCCTATTATTAAGTTAAATATTTTTACTTTTCTTTTTAAAATAGTACTAGTTGTCATTAAAATTAAAAAATCTAAAAAAAAATTAAGCAGGAATAAACATTCAATATACATTTTTATCACCAAAACTATTTTATATTTTTTTTATTAAATAAAAAGTCAAAAAAAAAAACTATTTAATAAGTTTTTTTTCAATATATACTTCATACCCTGTAAGCTCATTAAGAAT
>CAYXTH010000107.1:0-2905 GCA_964468025.1 uncultured Muribaculaceae bacterium
TCAGATACTAATGAATGGTATGTTGGTGCAGTATCAAGTAAGAGTGATATAGCCGCAAATTATACTGCTGAAAAGGAAACTGTAGTAAATTCAGCAGTTGGTTTAATTTCCGCAAGTGAATTTTTAAAATCAAAATATACTGGCAGTACATTTTTAAATGTATCAGATACTTGGTGGATCATTTCTCCGTATGCATCGCGCTCGAGCGATGCGTGGTATGTCAGCAGCAGCAGTCTGTACTACTACAACAACGGCGTCCGCTACTACGTCAGCAGCGTCAACAACTACTCGAATGCGGTCTTCCCAGTTCTCTATCTAAAATCTAGTGTATCTTTAACAGGTTCAGGAACAAGTACCGATCCATATTGTATAAAAGGTAGTACTTGTCCGAAAGATTTAAACTTTAGTCAAAGAACATCTTAAAAATGTTGGGTGGGAGTTAGCTATGTAGTTGACAAGGATGGGGCAAAAGCCTTTGGCTTTGCCAAAATGGTGGGTAGGCTTTGCAGGCGTAAAGCCTGTGGCAAAAAATTTATAATTATGATTATGTAGTGTAAGTGGTCATAAGGTAAGTTTTAAAAAGTTATATTTATAAAAGTAGGTAGGGGTGTAAATGTGGTATTAATCTAACAGTGTAATGTTTTAGAAGTATCTGAATCATCAAAAAGTTGGTGGTATTGCAATAATAATAATAACTGGTTAATGCCAATGCCATTATCTAGGAGTTACGATGTTGATTATGTGACTATTTCCCCATTAATACTTTGGAATAATAAAAATGGAATATGGAATATAGGGACTGCTTCTAATGGGCTAATTACTGAAGCTAAATACACTTCTAGCTCATTTAGAACTAGACCAGTGCTTTATATTTCTTCTAATATAACTTTAGCAGGAATCGGAACATCAAGTGATCCGTATGAAATAGTATCATAAAAATATAATTGATTGGTTGTTAGAAAAATAAATGTTCAAAGATGGGAATGATAAATTCCTTTTTTTATCTTTTTTTGCAGGAATTTTTGTTTTTATCTCATATAATAATATATAAAAGGATTAAAGAAATATGCAAAAAGAAAAGACAAAAATATTTTAAATTTAATAAAATATGCGAAAAAAATGGGGCTGGAACAGGAAATTGTTGATTTAATGGAGGTGTTGTTATAGGGTGAATGCTGATAGACTTAACCAAATATTTAAGAAAAAAACAAGCGGTAATAACAATTTGTCTTTACATATGTATCAAATGTTTTCTTTGAACACGTGTTAATGAGATTAGAAAAAAGCAAATATAAAAATAATATAATATTAAAAGTTGGTGTATTGCTTTCTTCTATTATTGGAGAAGATTTACGAACCACAAAAGATATAGATGTAACTTTAAAAAGTTTGCCACTAGATATGAAATGTATAAATAAAATTTTTACGGAAATATTGTCCATTGATTTAGAAGCTAATGTTAGTTTTGAAATAGAAAATATTAAAGGTACTTTTTAAACAATTAAAAGCATTTTTTTATTGAAATAACAACCGGAAATGTAATTACACCAAGAGAAATTAAATATAAATACCATTCTATTTTTGAAGATAAATCAAATGAAGGGGCACTTTCAACCGCAGAAAGTAATTATGCTTATATTAAATGTCCATCTTGTTCTCCCGCTATACTTTGGACTTCTAATATTTCTAATCGTTATAAAATGCACCAAGTTGTTCAAATAGCACTTTCTTCTATTTCAAGTGGTACAGGAACAAAACTAATCCTTATGTGATTACAGGCCTTGAACCAATCGAAGAAGTAACCGGCGAATAAAAAAAGTCATAATACAATCTTTTATGGCTTTTTATTATATATAAATATGTTATAATGATATAAAGGAAGATGTACGATGAAAGTAAATATACAAAAGATATCTAAAATATTAATTATAACAACAATGCTTATGCAATTTATACTTAGTTATTTTGTATCAATAAAAGTCTTAAAACTTTTAATATATGAAAAAATATTTATAATATGGGGTATTTTCTTAATAATTTCAATAATATATGCTTTTATAAAAAAACTAATTAAATTTGATAAATCTGATATATTTATTTTAATAATTTTTATAGGTCTTATATTATCTTATATATTTTCGGTAGATAGAGATGTATCTTTATATGGAAAACTAGGAAGATATGAGGGTGTACTAATAATTATATATTATTATGTATTATATTATTTATCTAGGCTTATAAAAGATAAAAAACAAATAATTACCTTATTTATTATATTTGGTTTAATAGAAATATTTCATGGGTATATTACAGTAGGTATATTTAATAAAGCTCCATTAGATGCGGCAAAAGGAATATTTGGTAATCAAAACTTTTATTCGACATTTATGACTATGGAATTTAGTTTAGTTTTAATAATATACTTATTTAAAAATATAAAGCAAGCAATACCACTTATACTATTATTTTCTATTGGAATTATGATAGGAAATTCAATGAGTGGAATACTCTCTTGTATAATAATATTTATAATATCTTTTATACTAGGAATTAAAAGAGAAAACAAACAAGAATTTATAATTAGGTATTTAATAAGCTTAATAATTATATTTGTAGCGCTTACTATAGTTACTACTACAACTAATGTAAATATAGTAAAAGAAGTAGGTAGTACTGCAAGTGATACAAGTACTATTATAAAGGAAAAACAAATTCCTAATAGTTATGGTACTAATAGATTTTATATATGGAAAAATACTATTAAAAAAATACCAAACTATCTTTTAACAGGTAGTGGGGTAGATACCTTTAACTTAGTATTTGATAATAAACTAAAAATAGATGATGGAGATTATCACGCTGTTGTAGATAAAGCTCACTGTGAACCATTACAAATACTTATTAC
>CAYXTH010000108.1:0-2905 GCA_964468025.1 uncultured Muribaculaceae bacterium
CCTTTTCTTTCAATTAAAAGTCCAACTGACATTATAACTTTATCTTCTTTGGTAAAACCATATTTTTGTCTAAACCTTTCACCAGCAGCATTATCTTTTTTCCAGAAATTCAAATTAATACCATTAGTAATAGGAATAATTCCCTTATCTATTCCATATGATTGTAACAATTTCTTAGAATAAGGTGTTGGGGTAAGTAAGATATCAGCCTTGCTATATAAAAGTTTAAGCCATTTTTTTAAAGCTGGTGCTGCCATGTTAGAAAATAAAAACGAATTTTTAATATCCTCTTCCGTAGTATGAGCATGAATAACTACTTTTTTACCTTCTTTTTTTGCCTTTTCAAGAACAATTAAAGAAGAAGGAAATATTGTATTTATATGAATAATATCAAAATCATCTTTCTCATTCAAAGTATAAGGAACACCAGCTAAAGTAAGTGCCTCTTCTTGATGTTTAACTGCTTTACCAACACCACTTTTATCAACATCAATCTTTCCCTTATATAATAAAACTTTCATTGTATTCCTCCTAAGTATCTACATTAACTAGTATAACATCTTTACCAATTTTGTCAATATTTTCCCATTTAATACTTATAGGCTTTGACATATAAAACAAAAATTTTCGTTTTTGAACAGTAAACTCATTTATTTTACCATCATCATTTACTAGTACATCTACAATAGTACCTACTACTTTACCATCAGTTAAATTTATAATATCTTTTGATTGTAAAGAAGAAAGCATCATACTACCACCTTACTATAATAATATTTTATTAAACAAAAAAAAATGATTAACTTATCATCTTTTTAATATTTTCAAGGCCACTTTTTTCAAGCCTTGATATTTGAGCTTGGCTTATGCCAAGTTCACTTGCTAATTCAATTTGAGTTTTACCTACAAAATACCTTTGAGTAAGTATATGTCTTTCCTTAAATTTCAATTTATCCAAAGCCTTTTTTAAAGCAATTTTTGTTTCCACATCATAACAACCTTCATCACTATTAAGTTGATCTTCTAAATATATAATATCTCCACCATCGTTATAAATTGGTTCATACATACTTACAGGCTCTTTCATAGAGTTAATTGCATTAACAACATCATATTCACTAATATCAAGTTTATTTGCAATTTCATGAGTGTTTGGCTCCTTACCATTTTTATTAGTCAACTCTTCTCTTACTTTTATTACCCTATATGATAAATCTTTTACACTCCTTGCGATTCTTATACTGGTATTATCTCTAAGATAACGTTTTATTTCTCCTAAAATCATTGGGACAGCATATGTACTAAATTTAACATTATAATTTAAATCAAAATTATCAATCGCTTTTATTAAACCAATACATCCTACTTGAAATAAATCATCCATATTTTCACATCTTCCATTATATTTCTTCAATATGGAAAGAACTAATTTTAAATTACCGTTTATCAATTCACCCTTTACATCTTCACCACTTTTCAGTCTTTTAAATAGTATATCTTGTTCATTTGAACTTAAAACCTTAATATTCGCAGTATTCACGTTTACAATTTCTACCTTGTGACGTGACATATTTTTCTCCTTTCATTTTTATAATGGGAGAAAAAAACTGTTTTTAGTCAAAGAAAAACGGACATATACTGTCCGTCCGACTTATTTCTATAAAAGAAAGAAGTTCTTGCTTGACTGGTAAAGTCAAATGATTTAACAATGATGCAATGGTTTAAACATCATTGCAATATCAGTTTTATAACTGACACTATGAATATAACATACTTTGACAAAAAATGCAATAGTTTTTTTAAATTTTTTTCAAAAAAACGCCTTAAGCGTTCTTTACAACAATATTTACAAGCTTTTTAGGGACACATATAACTTTAACAATTTGTTTACCTTCTATAAATTTTTTCGCATTTTCGTTATTTAAAGCAAGATTTTCCATATCCTCTTTTGATACATTACTGTCTACCACTATTTTACCTCTTACCTTACCATTTACTTGTACTACAAGTTCAAACTTTTCATCAACAGTTTTGCTTTCATCATAACTAGGCCAAGGGCTTAGACATAATTTTTCACCTAAATTACTCATCTCATTTATTTCTTCTGTTATATGTGGTGCGATAGGATTTAATAAATGTACAAGTATTCTTAGATCTTCTTTTGTTACAGTTTCTTGTTTTTCCATATCATTTAGCATTATCATTAAAGCCGAAACTGCAGTATTATATTTCATCGTTTCTAAATCATTACTAACTTTTTTAATAGTTTTATGTACAAGAGTTTCATTGGTATATCCTTTTTTATCATTTAATTTATTTTGAAGATTATATATTCTATCTAAAAACCTTTTACAACCTTTAAGACCATTGGTACTCCAAGCTGCATCTTTTTCATAATCTCCTATAAACATTTCATAAGTACGAAGAACATCCGCACCAAATTCTTTTACTATTTCATCAGGGTTTATAACATTACCTTTTGATTTACTCATTTTTTCACCATTAGGTCCTAAAATCATACCATGTGATACTCTAACATCAATTGGTTCTTTATTTGGTACAAGATGAATATTATATAGAAATTGATTCCAAAATCTCGCATATAATAAATGTCTTGCGGTATGTTCCATACCACCATTATACCAATCAACTTTACCCCAGTAATTTAAAGCTTCCTTTGATACAAATTCTTCTTCATTATGTGGATCCATATATCTTAGAAAATACCAACTAGATCCAGCCCAATTTGGCATAGTATCTGTTTCACGTCTAGCTTTCCTACCACATTTTGGACACGTCGTATTTACCCACTCTTTTATATTAGCAAGTGGGCTTTCACCATCATCAGTGGGTTCATAATTTGCAACATCTGGTAATGTAACAGGAAGATCCTCATCAGGTACTG
>CAYXTH010000109.1:0-2874 GCA_964468025.1 uncultured Muribaculaceae bacterium
AATATTTAGTAACTACTGTTGGTAAAATTATATTCAACTCAGTATTCCCTGATACTTTCCAATATATAAATGATGGTAGTTCGGAAAATATTGAGAAAGTAACTCCTAGTAAATATTTTATTGCTAAGGGTGAAAATATACCTGAAATTATTAAGGGTATGGACATAGTTAAACCGTTAAACAAAAAACCAATAGGTAATATTATTTCACAAATTTATAAGCGTTATCATACGACTGAAACATCTGCAATGCTAGATGCAATTAAGGATTTAGGATTTAAGTATTCTACAATCTCTGGTATAAGTATTTCTATTGATGATGTTAGAGAAAGTGAAATTAAAAAAGATGTAATTAAAGAATCACAAGCAAAAGTAGATCAAATTACTAAGCAATATAAGCGTGGTTTAATTACTGAAAATGAAAGATATGAAAATATTATCAATGTATGGTTTGCGGCAAAGGATAAAATTTCTGCTGATCTTGAAAAACAATTAAAAGAAAATCCTGAATCTTCAATGGCTATGATGATTGATTCAAAGGCTCGTGGATCTATTGATCAATATACACAACTTGCGGGTATTCGTGGAGTTATGGTTAAACCAACTGGTGGTTATGTTGAAATTCCAATACTTTCATCACTTGGTGAAGGTGTTACTGTATCAGAATTCTTTATGGGAACTCATGGTACTCGTAAAGGTGCCGTTGATACAGCGTTAAAAACTGCTGATGCTGGATATTTAACAAGAAGACTTGTTGATGTTGTACAAGATGTTATTGTAAGAGAAGATGACTGTGGTACTGAACAAGGTATTGTAGTTGAGGCTTTCTATAATACTGATGGTACTTTAATTGAGTCCATTGAAGATAGAATTATTGGTCGTTATACTAATAAGAAAATTTTACATCCTGAAACTAAAGAAGTATTATTTGATAAAGATACTTACATTACTGAAGACATTGCAGAGCAAATTATTAATGCAGGAATTACAAAAGTTCCAATTAGAAGTGTACTTACTTGTCGCAGTGAACATGGTGTTTGTCGCAAGTGTTATGGACGTAATTTAGCAACTGGTAGTGAAGTTGAAATTGGTGAAGCTGTTGGTATTATGGCCGCACAATCTATTGGTGAGCCTGGTACACAACTTACAATGCGTAACTTCAATAGTGGTGGAGTTGCTGGTGGAGATGACATTACACAAGGTCTTCCTCGTGTTGAAGAAATTTTTGAAGCTAGAAATCCAAAAGGAAAAGCAACTATTTCTGAAATCAATGGTGTTGTTACTAAGATTGAAGAAGATGGCGGAAGCTATAAAATTTATGTTAAAAATGATGCGGAAACTAAAGAACATACAACAAACTATGAGGCAAAACTTGCGGTTGAAAAGGGACAAGAAGTTAAAGCAGGTGATCGCTTAACTCATGGTGCTATAAATCCAAAAGAATTGTTAGTAGTTACAGACCCAATTACAACACAAGAATATATACTATATGAAGTTCAAAAAGTATATCGTTCACAAGGTGTTGACGTTAGTGATAAGCACGTTGAAGTAATCGCAAAAAGAATGATTTCTAAAATAAAAATTGTTGATTCTGGTGATACTTATTTCTTACCAGGGGCAATGATTGATATAAATCACTTCACTGATGAAAATAAAAAACTAATACTTGAAGGTAAACGTCCTTCAACTGGTAAACCAGTATTATTAGGTATTACAAAAGCTTCACTTGAAACTGATTCGTTCTTATCAGCGGCATCTTTCCAAGAAACAACAAGAATTTTAACTGATGCTGCGGTACACGGAAAAGTTGATCGCTTAAATGGTCTTAAAGAAAATGTTATTATTGGTAAACTTATTCCAGCAGGTACTGGTGCTAAGAAATATCGTGATGTAGATTTTACTTTGGAAAATGATATGTTAAGTGAAGAACCACTTGAAGCGTTAGAACAAGAACTAATGGATTAAATTAGTTCTTTTTTTACATAAAAAATATACTCAAAATTGAGTATATTGATATGTCCTATTTAAGGCCTTTTTCTTAATGTTTTAGGCTTGTTTTTTAATAAATGACTAATTTCATCAACACATTGTTCATTAGTTTCAAATATTTCGAAATTTATTTCATCATCCGAAAGTAGTGATAACAAATAATCGTGATAGCTTTCTAATAAATTTCCATCTTTATCGATATGGTCGTGTGAGTGGTATTTGTCAGAATCAGATTTTACATATACATCAGATGTTCCATCTTTTCTTTCTCTAACCGTATAATCTTCTTGACCATAAGTCCCTGATGTGTCGTAAGTGTAAATTCCAGTGTTGGTATTGTATGATATTTTTTCGCCTTTGTCACTTTCTTTGGCATTTAATATGTTGCCATCCCAATCTTTACTCATTTTTTTTCATCTCCTTTTTTCTTTGCTCTAACCATTCGCACCTATTATATATACCATAAAGAATATTATCTTTAATAGTAAAATCATAATCAGGGCCAAAATTCGGTATATTACTGTCTTCTAAGAAAAACATTTCAATATCAGTGTAAGTTAAATCCTTATCAGTACTAATGGCAGGTATTAAAATTTTTCTTTCTTCATCAGTAATTTTTGAAATATCAAAACTTATATCATCGTTTTGTTTTTTTTCAATTACTGGAACTATTAGAGTTATTACTTTTTGAGTTCTAGCATTTTCAATATCAATAAAGGCTTTCAAATTAACCATCTCCTTTTAAATTTATTGTATATATATTTTCTTATTATGTCAATTATTTTTTGTCTTAATTTGTAGTGTAAAGTGTGAAGAAAATGTGAAAAATCATTTATTAATTAAAAAGTCAAGTGCAACTTTTCATGAATAATGCTATATATGTTTA
>CAYXTH010000110.1:0-2788 GCA_964468025.1 uncultured Muribaculaceae bacterium
AATCTAAAACTGTCTTTCTCCCTTTTTCATCACTAGTAGATGTAATTACACCTCTTGGTTTATATAATAAAATATATTCCAGTTCTTCTTTTTTTAAGGAATTACCATCTACTAAAATAATATCGGTAGAACTGGCTTTATCACCAATATGACAAACTCTACCGTTTACTACTACCTTGCCTTTATTTATTAACTCTTCGGCTTTTCTTCTAGAACAATACCCTGAATTTGCGATTATTTTTTGTATTCTTTCCATTTTTATCACCAAAAACATTATAACTTATTATGAATTATTAGTAAAGAAGTTATTTAATTTATCAAAAAATCCATTCTGAGTTTTCTCTTTTCTTATATATATTTTTTCACTATGAACTTTTCTATTTCCAATATAAACATTTACATTGCCCACTTTATCATTATTATTAAATTTTCTTTTTTTCTCTAATTTGAATTTTAACACTAAGACATTTTTTTCGGTTTTAGTAAGAGGATATTTAAAATTATTTTTTATATATAGTTCATTTTCTTTATAGTAATCTTCCCCTAAAATAGAAATTACTCCTTTATTTAATACATCAAAACTTTCATAGTTTTTAAAAGTTTCTTCATATAGGTTTTTATGATCTGAAAAGTCCAAAGAATCTCTTATTGTTACTACTACAAGATTTAAATTATTGTTACTTGCGGATGTAACTAAGGTTCTTTTTGCTTTTTTTGTATATCCTGTTTTACCACCTACTGTATATTTATAGGTAAATAATAATTTGTTTTTATTTTTCCAAATATATACATTTTTATTGGTCTTAACTTTGTGATATTTTGTTTTAACTATTTTTTTAAACGTACTATTATGCATTGCATAACTCATAAGAATAGCCATATCATAACTACTAGAAATATTGCCGCCATCTTCTTCATCAAGGCCACTTGGGTTATTAAAAGTAGTATCTGTCATACCAAGTATTTTTGCTTTTTCGTTCATAAGTTTTACAAATTCTTTTTCACTACCTCCTATTTCATTTGCGATAGCAATTGCAACATCATTACCACTTCTAAGCATAAGAGCATATATTAAATCTTCTAGTTTTATTTTCTCTCCTACTTTTAAATACACAGCTGACCCGTATGCTTTTAATATTTTTTCATTTATGGTAACTGTTTTATCTAGTTTCCCTTTTTCTACTGCAATTATTGCTGTCATTATTTTAGATATAGATGCAACGCTTTGGGTATAATGGGGGTTTTTAGAATATATTACTCTATTACTATCAATGTCCATTAAAACTGTTGAGGTAGCATTTGTATTAAAGGCATATACTGATATTGGCAAAAATAATATTATTAAGAAAAATAGGATTTTTTTCACATTTATCACCACTATAAATATATACAAAAAAAGGTTTAATATGCACTCATATATAAACCATTTATTTTGCTTATATCTTCTTTTGAAAGTTCTTCTAATTTCCAAGTATCATTTTTTTTAATTAAATTAAATTTTATTGTATAAGTAGATGTTTTTTTGACTTCTTTTAATTTTTCAAGTCTATACTGTGTAAACAAATTAACATCATAATTACCATTATCATCATTAAATTTATCTTTATTATCAATTTTATAACTTTCCGCATTACCTACTACATCAGAGTAATCACGAACCGTTATTTCAGCATCTACTTCTGCATTATCACCATTTATAGTTTCATTTTTTATTTCGTATGTTAAATCTTGATAATGTTTTTTCATAAAATCTCGATATTTTTCTTTCATATCATTTGAAAGCGTTGTATCTTTATCAAGCGTATTATTTAAATCATCTAATACATCACTATTTAATGTTTGATAATTATTTAAAAATTTTTCTACTTTTTTTGTTGGTGTATTATTTAAATTTGCACACCCACAAAGAACTAACATAGTAATTATAATTAGAATTATCTTTTTCATAATTTTCCTCCCAGTTTTATTGTGGAAAATTATTTTAGTTTTTATTCGTTTTTTCTTTTATTTCTTTTAATTTTTCTTTTATCTTTTCATTTGATATTTTAAAATGTGGAAATGCTTTAGCAAGACGTCTATTTAATACTGATTTATTTAATAATATATTTTTAACCATATTTGTAACTTCTTCTGTACTGTCTTTTGTATCTTCTAATTTTATTTTATCAATATTGGCGATTATTTTAAATGATACCGCAAAATCTAATACAAAAAGGGACAACAATATAAAGAATAAAATTTGTGTTAAACAATATGGAATACTTGAAAGAATGCCCATAAAGAAAGGATTTAACACATACATAATAAGCATACCTAAAAGTCCAAAAATTACCGCTGTTTCTAAACAAATTCTACCATTTATATTGAATTTTTTATTACTATAATCCCACCATCTAGTACTAAATAATTTTTCCATTATATAACTAGTAAAGTATTCTAACGAACAACAAACAACAACCGCCATTACAAAAAGTACTACCGCATCTGATACATACTTATCAAGTAAAATCGTTATTGTAAGAGCACCTACTCCATATATTGGACAATATGGTCCTACTAAAAATCCTCTATTTACAAATTTACCTTCAACCATCAAAGTATTTACAACTTCCATTAACCAACCTAAAAAAGAATAAATTAAAAATAATAAAAAATAATGTTCTAACGACATACAAGCCCACCTCTACTATAATTTTACCATTTATTTTTAATTTTGTACACCTCTGTTAATCCTTTTTTAAAATGTCACTTAATATAGTATATAATACATATCTGAAAGGATGTGTTT
>CAYXTH010000111.1:0-2624 GCA_964468025.1 uncultured Muribaculaceae bacterium
TTCAAAACAAAATAAAAAAAAGAATACGTATTAGTAAATTTACAGGCGAGGTATATATGTTAAGCCAAAAAGTTTATTGCAAAGAATGTGGAAGCATATTTACTAGACAACTCTATCATACAAAAGAAGGAAAAGTACCATATTTGAAATGTAAAAGCAGAAAATTGGCAAGCCGTGATTGTGTAAACGTAAACTCTATAAGATGTGAAAAAATAGAAAAAGTTATATTAGATGAATTAAATAAACAATTAGATTTATATTACAATATAGATGAATTACAGAGATTATATGTATTGCAAAAAAAATCATTAGGCGATGATTCATTATTTAAAAGTGAGGCTTTAAATACAGAAAAAAAAGCATTAGAAGAAAAAATTGATAAAAAAAATGAACATTACAGATTACTATATGAAGACAAGTTAGAAGGGACTATTTCCAGTAAAGACTTTATATTATTTAGAGACAAAATAAAAAAAGAAATAGATAATTATCAAAACAGAATTTTAATAATAAATAAAGAATTAGAAAAAATCAACTCCAAATCCAAAATCATCAAAACAAGTAAAAAAATATTTGAAAAATATAAACATATTGATAAATTAACAAGAGAAATTGTTGATGAATTTGTAGATATTGTTTATATTGGAAAAATTAATAAAGAAGATAATAGCAGAGATATAGATATTCATTTGAATATTATTAATTTAAACTAGTTCCTTGTTAATAACCATCCTCCATGGCCTGCATCAATAACTACTTTTAAATTGTTCATAAATAGTCACCCCTAAAATAATTTATGTAATTTATTAAAAAAGGCAATAGAAAATTATTAAGTATATAACAATTTATTGATTAAAAAAATCAAGTCACAGTAGGTTGATATAAGGGGTGAAAGAAAAATTTTATATTGTTATTTAAATATTTTGAGAAACAAAAAAATCAGCCTAAATTCTAATTTTCATTAAAATTCATAGGATGATTAGTTTTTTCTAATTGTTAGTTTTTAATTTTAAAGTTTTTACAAATCTATTTGTTAATGCTGGCTTTGAAAATTCCTCTTCCAATGCTAAAACACTATTTTTATATCTACTATATGCTTTATCATAGTTTCCTTGTTCAATTTGCTTAACACAATAATCTACTATATTATCGTAAATATAATCATAAATAATGCCATATTGTTCTTCTTTATTGATTGCTTCAACTATAATTGGAGCAACTTCATAGTAGTGTTCTATGTCTTCTTTTGAAACAAAATTATCTCTAAACCATCTTAGTACCGTTAATTCATAACAATTATCATCAAATTGTTCTTGAAAATATTTCATACAAGCCGAAGTCAAATAACAACCACCAGAGCCTGAACTTGTATCACTTTTATCTGGACCATGTGTTGTAGAACTCCAAGTTCCTTTATCATAATTTACATTAACATGAGCCGCATCATGTGGCTTATCAACTTCACCGCCATAAAAACTAATATGATCGTTTCCAGCTTTATCAGTAGTTATTTTTATAGTAACCCCTTTATCATTTACATAATTTCCATACTTATCTCTATCTGCTATTATTAACACCTCCAATTTTAATTTCTGACATTCTTAAAGAAATAATCGCATCTAACCACAACAAAGACCATTCTGAAAAATAAGATTTTAAAGATTTTGTTTCAGTATCTAGGTCAATTAAATCAAATTTTATATTTTGTAGTTTTTTTTCATCTATGGATACTAAACTTTCTTCATTAACATATGTCGCCAAAATCGTATTAATTTCAACTAAAACTTTTTCAAAATTTTCTTTTTTTTCTTTATATATATCTAATTGTGTTGAAGCTGTAACATAAAATATTAAATTTTTAAAAGCACAATCAATATTTTCTTTTGTTGGGTTTCCTACATTAAAAGTTTCTTTCATTAACAAGTCTCCTTTCTTGTATTATATTATAAACTTTTTTCTAAATAAATCAATGATTTTATTCATTATTTTTCATAAATTATTAACATAGAAAATTATTAAGTATATAACAATTTATTGATTAAAAAAATCAAGTCACAGTAGGTTGATATAAGGGGTGAAAGAAAAATTTTATATTGTTATTTAAATATTTTGAGAAACAAAAAAATCAGCCTAAATTCTAATTTTCATTAAAATTCATAGGATGATTAGTTTTTTCTAATTGTTAGTTTTTAATTTTAAAGTTTTTACAAATCTATTTGTTAATGCTGGCTTTGAAAATTCCTCTTCCAATGCTAAAACACTATTTTTATATCTACTATATGCTTTATCATAGTTTCCTTGTTCAATTTGCTTAACACAATAATCTACTATATTATCGTAAATATAATCATAAATAATGCCATATTGTTCTTCTTTATTGATTGCTTCAACTATAATTGGAGCAACTTCATAGTAGTGTTCTATGGCTTCTTTTGAAACAAAATTATCTCTAAACCACCTTAGTACAGTTAATTCACGATAATTATCATCAAATTGTTCTTGAAAATATCCCATACAAGCTGTTGTTAAAAAACATTTTGTATCAGTTGTTTCTCTAGGTTTATCACCACTTTTTGTTGTAATTGTTCCACTTCTATCTTCTTTTATAGTTATATGAATAGATT
>CAYXTH010000112.1:0-2614 GCA_964468025.1 uncultured Muribaculaceae bacterium
ATAAACAATAAAAGACTGAGAAATCAGTCTTTTTACATAGCCTTTGGAATACTAATACCAAGCAGTCCTAAAAGAGTTTTAATAATATAGTTATTAAATGATAAAACTATATCCAAATCGTTTTTATGAGTACCAGTTAAACCCGCCATCTTATTGCTTTGATAAAAATTATTTGTAAGGACACATAAATCATATAAATAATCTGCGATATAATGTGGCCTTCTTTCAGTAGATGATATATTTAAAGTATTACTAACCTCTAGCATTTTAAGTCTTAAAGCCCTATCAGTTTCACTATAAATAGTGTTAGAAATAATACCTTTTTTATTTTCTATAATTTTATTTATTCTAAGATAAGTATATAAAATATAAGGTCCTGTTTTACCAGTAACTTGACTAAACTTTTTAATATCAAAAACATAATCTCTTTCTAAATTATTTTGAAGATCCGCAAACTTAATAATAGAATTAACAATTTTATCTAAATCATCATTATCCATATTTTTGTTTTCTTCTCTTAAATTAACAAACTGCCATTTAACTTCTTTAATTAAATCCTCTAATTTTAAAGCCCCACCACTTCTAGTTTTAAAAGGCTTATTATCAGAACCATTTACAGTACCAAAACCGTGATGTTCTAGTAAGCCGGTAAATATACCACTTTTTTTAGCGGATCTAAATACCTGCATAAAATGCATACTTTGACGGTTATCCGCAATATATATAATATCATCAGGGTTAAATTTTCTTTTTCTTTCATAAATAGTCCCTAAATCACTAGTCGCATATAAATAAGCCCCGTCACTTTTTTGAATAATACAAGGTGGTATAGTAATTTTATCATTTTCTTCATTAACATTAATTACCTTCGCACCATCATCTAATTTAAGTACTCCCTTACTTTCCATGTATGAAATCATTTCATTATAAACACTAAATGCATCACTTTCACCATTCCATAAGTCAAAATGAACATCTAAATAATCATATATTTTTTTAATATCATTAACTGATAAACTACAAATTTTTTTCCATAAATATCTATATTCTTTATTACCATTTTGTAAGTCTTTAGTAATTAAAGCACACTTTGCTTTAACATTTTCGTCCTCTTTACATAAACTACTTATTTTAGGATAAGTAACATTCAAATAATCTAAATCAAAAGAAATGTCTTGAATAGGAGTATCTTTAAAATCTTTTAAAATACCATAAATAACTTGTCCCATTTGAAGACCAATATCACCTAAATGGACATCACTAATTGTTTTATTGCCTTTAAACTTTAAAATATTATTTATAGCCTGTCCAATTATTGCTGATCTTAAATGACCAACGTGTAGTGGTTTTGCGACATTAGGTCCACCGTAATCAAGAATGATAGTTTTATTTTCCTTTGTACTACCTAAAATATCTTTACTCATAAGGTTATTTAAATTATCACAAATATATTTATCACTTACAGTAATATTTATAAAGCCACCCGCATAATCACATTTAAAATAATCAGAGTACTTTAAATTAATTTCATTACAAACTTCTTTAGCAATTTCCATAGGACTTTTATGATATATTTTTGCAAGTTTAAAACATTCATTACACTGAAAATCTGCTTTATTTGAACTAGTTATTTTTATATTTACATTATAACCCAAAGATTTAAAAACTTCATTAAAAATTTTTTCCATATACAACCTCCTAAAAATAAAGAAACCCTATAAAATAAGGACGATAAACCGCGGTGCCACCTTACTTCATAGAATTTCTATGCGCTTTTCCCTTTAACGCAGGCTTAACGGTTAAACTCTAAGGTGCGTTCATAAATATTTATTATTAGTTTCCACTAACCACTAACTCACTGTAAATAAACTTAATTTATTACTATTCCTTTTCCCTGTTTAATATATTACAAATTATAACTAAAACAAATACACTTGTCAAGTTCTTTTAAAGCGTGTTATAATGCAAGGTAAGGGAAGTAGGTTAAAACGTGAATAGGAAAGATATAAAAACAAAAGCAAAAGCAAGTATAAAACAAAATTATATTAAAACAATAATGGTATGTTTTATTGCAGTTATACTTATAAATGGTGGTTATGAATTATTTTCATTTGATGTATGGAGTAAAAATGAAACATATAATCAAACTATGCATAGTGAAATAATTGACGATATATTAAATGGATTTGATAAGTATGTTGAAAGTACTAACCCAAATAAAGGAGTACTTGCGGTATTCGCAAATAGTATTACAAAATCAAATAATATATTACTTGGTATTTTAAATGGTTTTAATCAAATACTGTTTCAAGGTAAAATTACATCTGGTATAACTATTTTTATTGGTGTTATTATTGGCTTTTTAATGTGGCTTTTTATAAGTAATATTATTGAAATAGGTGAAAAAAGGTATTTTATCGAAAAAACAAAATATAAAGATACTCACTATGATAGACTTTTATATATTTATAGAAATAAAAAAACTTTAAACTGCGTCAAAATAATGTTTTTAAAAAGTTTTTATACAATTCTTTGGTCATTTACTATTATAGGTGGGATTATAAAACATTATTCATATAAAATGATTCCTTATATACTTGCAGAAAATCCTGAT
>CAYXTH010000113.1:0-2518 GCA_964468025.1 uncultured Muribaculaceae bacterium
TAATTGCATTTATGGTTTGCTCTTTTTCCCAAAGTGATAAAGTTTTATGTTTTCCTAAAAATTTTGCTCTACCAAGTGTTTCTAAGGCTTCCCTTATTTCGGGCTGGAATATTACAATTAAAGCAAGTGGTGCCCACTCAATAATATAATCAATTAAATATCCTATTGTTACTAAATCTAATAAATCAGATAAAAATTTAGTAATCACAATTATTAAAACACCTTTAAATAAAAGTATCATTTTTACATTTCTTCTTAAACTTTTTAAAATAAAATATAGCATTGCCCATACTAAAAGTACATCTAGTATTTTTTTTAAAAGTACAATTATTGATTCTACTGTCATCTAATCCCTCCAATTTTCAATTATTCTAATTATAGCATATTATAAGCTTATTTAAAACTATTTAAAGAAAAAAATTAATCCACCTAAGTGGATTAGTTGGTCCATATATTGTTATCAGTTTGATTATTTTGTACTGGTTCTATTGGTATTATCTCAGGTGCAGAATCTACTACAGATGCAGGTGTCACCTGTGTGTTTTGCATAGGTTGTGCTGAGGTATTTTGTACTGGTGTAGTAGGCATTTGTACTGGTGCTGGGGCACTTTCTACTACTGGAACTGGTTGTGGCACTACATTTTCTACTGGTGTCTGATTAGTTGCCTGTAAGTTAACTTGATTTTGAGTTTGTACAGGTTGTTCTACAGAAACACTATTAGTAGGGTGTAATGTTGAAGCAGATACAGTATCTTGAGCCCCCAAATCAGGCATATCAAGCCAATTACCATTTTCCACATTGTAAACAGTTTCTTGTTTTAATTGTTCTTCAGTTGGAGTGCCTTTACTCCAAACTGTATTTTCATCTTTTTTTATTTCTTTTGTATCTTTCTCACTCGCTTTTATAGTTCCTTCTGCTATATAACCAATAATTGCTAAAACAACTATAATAGCAATTACAATAATCCAAAATGTCATACTTGTAAATATTTCCATAATTGTCTCCTTTATTCTTCTATATAATTTGCACCCTTAAAAGGTTCTTCTCTAAGTAAGTCATTATAATCTTGCTGTCTTAATACTTCATATACCATAATTGCTACACAGTTTGATAAATTAAGAGCTCTTATTTTATCATTCATTGGTATTCTAAGACAATTTTTTAAATGTTCTTTTAATAATTCTTTTGGTATTCCCGTACTTTCTCTACCAAATATTAAATATATATTTTCTTCTTTATTTGAATAATTAAAGCTTGTATGTGGTTTATGCCCATATCTTGTTAAAAAATAATATGTGCCTTTGTTTTTACTTTCAAATTCTTCAAAATTTTCATATACAGTATAATCACATTTGTCAATGTAACCAGCACCACATCTTTTTACTACTTTTTCATCTAAACTAAAACCAAGTGGTTTAATTAAATGCAATTTTGTTCCTGTTCCCGCACAGGTACGCATTATATTTCCTGTATTTTGTGGTATTTCAGGAGCGTATAATACAACATTAATCATTATCTATCATTCCATATTTTTTAAATAATTTTTCTACTTCATTAGCACTTTTATCCTCCGCACTTGTAATAACCTTAGAAATTTTTCCATTTTCAAAGTAGTAAATTCCAATAGTTCCATCATTATTCATTTTATTTTTTACTTTATCATTTAGAGCATAATCTTTTAAACTATCATTAAATGAATCATCACTAGTTAAATAAACAATGTTATTTATATGATTTTTAGTAATATAATCTTTTAAATCTTTTTCAAGTTTTTTTATCTTATCATCATACCCAGAAGATGTATATAAAATAAAATTTGGATTTTCTAAAGCATAATTACCTAATTCTTCTTTATTTATTTGAGTACTTACATCTAAAATAAGTGAACCACCATTATAGTATATTTTTGTGGTATTATACCAATTTCTCATATAAAACACTAAAAATACAAACAAAATAGAAACTACTAATAAAATTGCATAGTTTTTTAATGGTATTTTTCTTTCCATATTGGTTCCTCCAATTCTAATAATATTTTACCACATTTGTATATGTTTTTCAAATAAAAAATACCCAATTTTAAATTAGCCAAAGACTGATTTTTAAAATTATGGATATTTTAATTATCAATTTTTAAAATTTATATATTCTTATTTTTTTATAATTACATATTTTTAGTAAAATTGCTTTAAAAACTGAATCCAATCAGTTTTAAGATGTTCTTTGACTAAAGTTTAAATCTTTCGGACAAGTACTACCTTTTATACAATATGGATCGGTACTTGTTCCTGAACCTGTTAAAGATACACTAGATTTTAGATAGAGAACTGGGAAGACCTCATATGTGTATCTGTGAATGTAGTAGCCGCTGTCGATCAGACTTTTTTCCACAAGAGTACTGCTGCTCACAGTCCACACATTGTACGAGTTCAAGGCATACGGAGAAATGGTCCACCAAACACCTGATACATTTAAAAATGTACTGCCAGTATATTTTGATTTTAAAAATTCACTTGC
>CAYXTH010000114.1:0-2367 GCA_964468025.1 uncultured Muribaculaceae bacterium
AATAAGAAATGATGGCACCATTATCCCTTTTACAAAATAAATTAAGGGCTACTATCAATTTTCTTATCTTGCTTAATTTAATAAATGTTAAAAGTAATTCCATTGCACTGGAATAACTTTACAAAAATTATATATAATAGTATAAAATATCTATGTTTTAAATAGCTAGTAAACAACTATTTAATAACATCTTTTAACCTAAAAGTAGATAGACCTACCCTTACTCGCACCATATTTTGTTTATTAAAACTTATCATTTATAATATTGTAAATACAAGACCAAAAATAAATAATGCCATACTAAAACCCTTGAAATTCAAGGGTTGTTTTATATTTGGCTGTCCCAATTGGATTCGAACCAATGTTCACGGAGTCAGAGTCCGTTGCCTTACCGCTTGGCTATGGGACAATCACAAATATATTCTATCACATTTTTTAACAATTGTCATTAAGTTTTATTGGAACTTTATACGTTGTTTTTTTCTTATTTTTATTTAAAGTATTTATTTCTAAATACAAATTAGACTTTGTAAGTTCGCTACACACACTAGAATAATTATTTACCTGCACTTGAACCTTTTTCAAATAATCCTCAAGTGTTAAATTTTTTCTTTTTTTACAAGCACTAACCTTTGTTTTTTTACCCTTATAATTTTCATATAACGTACAGTTAATACTTGAATAAACTACATTATTATCTTTACCACAAAATTCTATACTTGATATATATATTGATGTTTTATCTTTATTATAAGCCGCACTACCTGAAATAGTAAACTCAGGGCAAGAAGTAGTTATCGTTTTAAATTCAAAATCTTCCCTATAATTAAAAACAATAAACAATAGTACCAACAATATTACTGGTATAAATAATAATATATACTTATTTTTCTTTTTTTTACCATTTACTATTTCATCAATATTAACATTAAACATCTCACTAATTTGCTTTAAAAGTGCGATATCGGGAATATTCTTACCATTTTCCCACTTACTTACTGCTTGATAAGTTACGCCAAGTCTTTGGGCAAATTGTGCCTGAGTTAAATTATTTTTTTTCCTAATTTTCTTTATAAAATGTCCTATTTTGTCTTGGTCCATAACTCGCATCCTTTAAAACTATATTTTTCTTACTAACTTTTTGCCATCATTAAAATGACAATTCTCTGTACATACAAAATCAGGAAAAGTACATCTTGCGCCTCTAATATAATTTACAATATCACTTTCAAGTGGATGATTACTCTTTATTAAAGTATCATAATACTTTAATAAAGTATTTTCCGTTTGTCTCATTATTTCTAATTGTGCTGCAGAACATAATCTTTCCTTACATTTTAAAACAAAATCTTCATATGTACCATTTTCAGAAATAACAACTAACTCCCCTTGTGGATTAAATTCTTTCACCATATTCATATCATTAAGCCATGCATCTACATAGTTAGTGTTTAAAATTATCTCTGGGATATAAAAATTTTTATCTTCTTCTAATTCTAAACTGTAATTAAGTGTGCGATGTCTATGAGCCTGTGCATACTGGGCAAAAGAACCTTTATATACAGTAGAATAAATATCTCCGAAATAATCTTCTTTTTTATTCAAATTATTACCAAATAATGATAATTTTCTGTTTTTTTCGTTTTTCATAAGTCCACCTTCAAGGACATTTAATCTTTCAAGTTCACCTACAAACTCTTTCATATAACTAGAAAGTTTTTTTTCAAAGTCACTACTAGCATTTTTTATATACTCATTCATAAAACTTGCAATATAATTTATTTGTCGAAGAGAAGTTGTATAAATCATCTCCATAGGAGTAAATACCGTAACTAAATACCTTGCATTTTCCATCGCAAGTTTTTGTATCTTTCTATCACTAAAAACATTACCATATTTCTCTTTTATCAAATCAAAATAAATACTAACCCACTTATTATAAAGTTCAATTTCAATATCACTACCATTTTCTATTTTTGTATATCTTGCAGACTTTTCACTAGTAGTATATTGTTTTTCATTATTTATAACCATCGCAAGCATCTTTGGAATGCCTTTTATATTAAAATTAATCATAATATGGTCATATACACTATGATGCCCATTGTTCAAAGTCATATCTACCCTGTGCATTGTCTTCTCCTCATTTTCATCCATAAGAGTTGAAAAACCACTTTGTGAATAACAAATACCCGCAATTTTTCCAGATAACTTTATCGCATCGTCCTTATTAAATGTTCCATCCTCGTTTAAAAAATAGTTTGGTAAAATTTTAATTTCCATTGTATCCCTCATTTCCTAATTGTTTTCTAAGTACTTTAACTTTGTGATTAGATAAATCAATTTCATCATAACCACCATTTAAAA
>CAYXTH010000115.1:0-2359 GCA_964468025.1 uncultured Muribaculaceae bacterium
CTTTGAGACATTTTCGCAAGTTATCACTTAAGACATTATCACAAGTTAATCATATAATCAATGGGTACTAATAGTAAGTCTTTACTATTTTTTTTCTAGTGGTATAATTGTTATAAAGTGAGGTTAGATTTATGTATAAAAAAAGAAAACTAAAAAAGAAATCCATTTATCTGTTAATTGGAATTATAATATTTATCATTTTAATTATTACTGGTATTTGTCTTTTTAAACATTTTACAAGCAATGAATATAAATTACTAAAACAAGGTTACAATGAAAAAGAAATATCTACTATATTAAAGTTAGATAAAAAATATATAAATTATGCACTTGAAAATAAATATGATAATGATTTAATACCACTTACAAAGGAAAAATGGTTTATATGGAAAAATTACAGTTCATATAAAAAATACATTAAAACCATAGAGGCACAACCTAGTAAAAAAGTTGACTATAGTGATATAGTTACTAAAATAAATACTAAAACTAATTATAAATATTATACACATACATCTGAAACTAATATGGATTTAAAAAATGGTATTTTAGTAAATAAATATTACAAATTACCTGAAAAATACGCCCCTACTGACATTGTAAATATACCATCAACTTATGCATTTGGTAGTAACCAAATTAGAAAGGAAGTACTTGATGCTTTTATTGAAATGCACGATGCAGCTTTAAAAGATAATATTACTTTAATTATAAATTCTGGTTATAGAACATATGAATATCAAAAAAACATATATGATTCTTATGAAAAATCAAATGGAAAAGAGTACGCTGATAGTTATGCGGCTAGGCCTGATTTTTCTGAACATCAAAGTGGACTTGCCTTAGATATTGTTAGTTATGGTATGACAATGCAAAATTTTGCACAAAGTGATACTTATAAATGGCTTGTTAATAATTGTTATAAATATGGATTTATTTTAAGATACCCTGAAAATAAAGAAAAAATAACAGGATATAAATATGAATCTTGGCACTACCGTTATTTAGGAAAAAATCTTGCTAAAAAAGTAGTAAATAGTGGTCTCACATTTGATGAATATTATGCATACTATTTAAATAAGGAATGATTTTATGAAGAAATTTTTACTAATAATACCGATTATAATTATCATTGTTATAGTTTATCAAGGTAATTCTACCGAAAAAAAACTTAAAGATTTAGGTTATACAAAAAAAGAAATTAAAGAAATATTAAAGGAACCGGAAAAAGTACAAAAGATTATTTTAAAAAATAAATATAATAAAGATTTAATAAATATTTTAACTAACAAGGATTATAAAGAAGATAACCTTAGTTTATATTTAGATTATTACTTAAAATATAAAGACGCTAAAATAAATTATGTTATAAGTATTGTAAATAATGGTCTTACTGATAAAAAATATAGTGATTTTTTAGGAAAACTTACACAGGAAAAATATTTTATAAAAGAAAATACTGATCGTTATTTAAAGTATAATAAAGATGCAAAAGCTACTATTAAGGATGTTAATTGCAATTTAGATTATGAATACTATACTCACACCATTAAAACTGATACTAAAAAAGATACTTTAATGCTTGTTAATAAATATTATTATTTAGATGAAGGTTATACACCTAGTGATTTAAAAAAATTACCTGATGAATATAATATTGGTAAAAATAATACTCTTAGAGAAGATGCATATGATGCTTTTATTAAAATGTCTAATGCTGCAAAGCTTGATAATATTTCAATTAAAAATGCTTCGGGTTATAGAAATTATGAATACCAAGTAAATCTTTATAATAATTATATCAAAAAAGATGGTAAAAAGGCTGCAGATACATACTCCGCAAGACCTGGATTCTCCGAACATCAAACGGGGCTGGCAACTGATATAAACAAAATTGACTCTTCTTTTGAAAATACTGACGCCTTTAAATGGTTAAGTAAAAACGCTTATAAATATGGTTTTATTTTAAGGTTTCCAAAAAATAAAGAAAGTTTAACTGGTTATAAGTATGAGCCTTGGCATTACCGTTATGTTGGAGAAGATGTAGCAAAAAAAATTACCAAAGAAAATTTAACTTTGGAAGAATATTATGCTTACTATGTAAATGCCAATTAAAATTTATAGACTTTTAATATTTGCAAATATCAAATATTTTTGACATTATATACTAATTTTTTACTAATTTTTTCATAAACTCATCACCCTTCGCCATCTTAAACATTTCTTCTTTTGTTGAAGACGCTAACCATCTTAGAAATCTTGATATATCACTATTCTACCAGTTTCTCTCAAAATAATCCATTGTTTACATGAACCAAAAATATCTCCACATATTATTTCATTACTATCAGTATCTGTT
>CAYXTH010000116.1:0-2250 GCA_964468025.1 uncultured Muribaculaceae bacterium
TCTCCTAGTAAGTTTATATAAGCAATATTATCCTTAATATCAGCTATTTCTCCTCTATCATTTTATCTACATCTTCCATAACTACGTGAAGATTGATTAAATTTTGAAATTCTGTTAAATTAATATTTAATTTTAAAAGTACTTTGTCTTCTTCAACACCAATTATTGTCCCTAGCATATCCTATCACCTACTATATATGGTAACACAAAAACAAAAGAAAAACAATTTATATAATTGAATTTCTTACATCTATTTTTATTTTATTTGATATATAAATATCGATACTTTTTATATTTACGCATTTTATAAAGCCTATTCCTTTAATAATAATATCTTTATTATCAAGATTTTCAAAATGGGTTTTATTTAAATTACTGTTTGTTTCTTTATAAAATCTTTCTAATTTTAAATTATTTGACATATAAAATACTAGTGTACCACCTTGTTTAACATTTATTTTAAATACATCACTTGCAATAGTTTGATCTGTTTTTACTTGAATAACTACCGGTTTTATTTCTTTTTTAGGTATTATTTTTTTAAATAGGTTTTTATCACACAAATTAAGCGCACTACCATCATCAAGCATACCTGGGGTATCAATTAAAGTTAGATTGTCATTTATTTTTATATTGATTAAATCAAGGGTCGTTGATGGAAGAATACTTGTAGTTATTTCATAATCATTATTGCCATAGTTTTTACTCATTTTATTTATAAGAGTACTTTTACCAGTACTTACAGGTCCAATTACATATACATTATTGCTTGTTTTAAATTTCATTATTAAATTATATAATTCATCTAGATTATAGTTATTATTACTACAAATTATTATTTTTTCTTTGATATTTAGTTTACTAGTTATTTTTGAAAGCAGTTTCGTTTCATCGGTATTCCTAGGTAGTAAATCCCTTTTTGTAAGTACTAATATAATTGGATTTTTTATATTTATTTCGTTTAAGTTTAGGTTAAATAAATCAGTTATTAAAAGTACTAAATCATTACTATTTATTTTTTTTATATAGTCTATTCCATTTTTTTCTATTTTTTCATATGTATTATAATGTCTTATTTTAAAGCACCTATTGCATAGTTTGTTGTTTAAATCAGTTGTATAGCCTTCTTTTAATGGTTCTATATTTTGTAGTAGGCTTCCGCATCCGGTACATTTATTCATAATATCTACCCTTTTCAAATAAGTTTTTTTGTGCAAGCTTTTTTAGGATTTTATTTTCTATATACCTATTTACTTTACTAAATATAATGTCTTTTTGTACTAATGGATTTACTAATATTGTTGTTATACCGATAACATTCCCACCAAATATATCAGTAACAAGTTGATCACCTATAATAGCCATTTCTTCTTTTTTATAGTCATAGTCATTTAACACTTTTCTAAATGTTTTTGATAGTGGTTTTGCCGCATTTGCATACCCATCAATATCAAAATATTTTTTATATTTATTTACTTTAGATTTTGGGCTATTACTAAGAATTATTACTTTAAATCCTTTTTGTTTTAATATTACAAGTAAGTCTTTTGCTTTTTTTGGCATATTTTTTTCTTTGTATGCGGTTAAAGTATTATCTAAATCAAATAATAAACATTTAATACCGCCACTTAAAAGTTTTGAATAATTAATTGTGTATATACTTTTTTGATAAATATCAGGTACAAATTTTTTCATATAAGGCCTCCTACAAATAATAATACCATATTTTCCCTTATTATTACAAGGTGTTTATAAATTTTAGGTTTTGTGCTATAATGGGGGACAGGAGGGATTATTATGGTTAAATACGTAAATCCAAAATATACTGATAAAGATTTAAGCCTTGTAAAAGAGAATAAATTTAAAAAAATTGCAGGAAGAGTTATGCAGATAGGTGGACTTCTTATTGCAATTGGTGCTATCGCATCACTTGGTATGCAGATTCCTGGTGTTGCCGCTTCTGTTGATGATTATATCAAAAGCGGAGAACTTAACACTGAAATTTCTCAAACGGTTACTACTGGTGATGAAAATTATGATTTTAAAGATGTAGACTTTACTTCTCTTAAAAAGATAAACAAAGATACGGTTGGATGGATTGAGTGTGATGGTACTAAGATAGATTATCCTGTTGTTCAAAGTGATGATAATGATTATTATCTGCACCATTCTATAAAAAAGGAAGATAGTTTTTCCGGTACTATTTTTATGGATACTAATAATAATAAAGATTTTAAGGATGATGTTACT
>CAYXTH010000117.1:0-2200 GCA_964468025.1 uncultured Muribaculaceae bacterium
TGAAGAAGATGGAACTGAACATTCAACTGAAACAGTAAACGTTGATATTACAAATGCTGCGAGGTGATAAGCATGAATGAAAACATATTCGACCAAATGGATTTTGGCCCTTTGAAAGAATACTTAGATAATGATGATATAACCGATATATCTTATAGTAATAATGGACAAATATGGTTAAAGACATTATCAAAAGGCTTATATAGGGTTGAAAACGATAAAATAAATAACGCATTTATGGAAAAACTTGCCTTTCAGTGTGCCAATGTAATGGGTAGTACATTTAATATGGCTCATCCTTTCTTGGATGCTGAAAGTGCAGAACTGCGTTTAAACTTTGTTCATGATTCAATCGCAACAAATGGAATTGCTTGTGTTATAAGAAAAACACCTGCAAAAATAAGACTTGTAAAGGAAAAAATAATTGAACAAAAATATGTAGAACCAGATATATTAGATTTACTTGAATATTGCGTAAAAGGTCACTGTAATATACTAGTGTGTGGAGAAACTGGTTCTGGTAAAACTGAACTTGTAAAATACTTAGCGTCTAAAATTGAGGAAGATGAAAAAATAATTACTATTGAAGATACTTTGGAACTTCACTTAAATAAAATATTTCCTCATAGAGATATAGTCGCAATGAAAACAAATAATATCGCATCTTATTCAGATGTATTAGTAACTTGTATGCGACAAAATCCAAAATGGATACTTTTATCGGAAGTTCGTAGTGCTGAGGCGGTAATGGCCGTTAGAAACTCAATATCTTCGGGACACTATATATTATCAACAATACATGCCGATAAAGCTTCTTCTATACCAGAACGTTTATATAGTCTTCTTGAAACTAGTCAAGATATGGAGCAGTTCTTAAAAACAATATATAGATATGTTCAATTAGGCATTTATGTTAGAGGCTATACTGATAGAGAAACCCATAACTTTAAGCGTGAAATAGCCGAGGTAACGGAATTTCATGTTACAAAGGATAATAAATCAGAATATAATATTATTTATAGAAAAGGTGCGGATGGTAATGTTATTAGGTCTAATCCGACAGAGTATTTAATTGATTATTTGGCAGTACAAGGTGTTTATTTACCAAAAGAATTACTGCTTATGGGAGAAAATGTTCCTATAAATGAAGCTGAAATAAAAGAAAAAAAACAAGAAGATCCGTTTTCAATGTTTAAAACAGATCCTACTAATCAAAAAATTAATGCAAAACCATTAAATAATACAAATATAAATGGCACAGGTCAAACAAATAACTTAAATACTGCAAATCCAAATATACAAACAGTAAATATATCTAATCAAAATGCAGTAAATACACCTATTCAGGGTGTAAATCAAGAACCTATAAATAATCAAAGTTTATGGGACAATATAAAGAATAATTAAATGAAGGAGGGGAAAAAATGACATTTTTGATTTTCGCGATAGTAATCATACTCGCAATATTTTTAGTAATTTTTAGAGATGATAACAAAGTAAATGTTTATAAGTTTGTAAATAAACAATTTGATTATATATATAATAAGTACACCCCTTATTCATTTAGGGTTATAAGACAAAAGGTTGTAGAACTTGGACAAGAATATACTAAAAGACAGTACGCTATTCAAATAATTGTATTCTTTGTCGCTGCCTTTGCGGTATCATATTTGTATTTCTATAATATAATTATTTCACTAATTTATGGGATAATTGCTGTAATAACAATACCATATTTTACATATTTAAGATGTAAAAGGTTATATAGTGAGTTTATATTTGAACAAATACAAGTATATACAACAAATACTATAATGGAATTTAATACAACACAATCTTTTGTAAAAGCCTTAGAGGGTGTTGCAGAATCAGGGGTACTTGAAGATCCAGTTAAATCAGATGTACAACTAATGATAGATATGGCTTATGAAAATGGTACTATTGATGAATCTATCGCATATTTTAATGCCAAATATGATTATTATATAGTTAGAAATATGCATCAACTTTTCTATCAAATAACTAATGAAGGTTCAAGGGATGCTGGCCAAACCTTAGAAAATATGAGTCAAGACATTGATATGCTTGTAGAAGCAGTTTATAGAGATAGAATTGATAGAGCTGCTTTCTATAAAAAATTTTTACAATTTGGCGTTGTTTTATATTTAATGGCAATGCTTGTACAAATGCTTTTAGGAGT
>CAYXTH010000118.1:0-2188 GCA_964468025.1 uncultured Muribaculaceae bacterium
TTTTTTTGACTATTGTCAAACTCACAAACCCTTATAAAACAAGCTATTTACCACAACATTGTTTATATTTCTTGCCGCTGCCACAAGGACAAGGGTCATTCCTACCTATTTTATTTACTCTCTTTGGAGTTTGTTTCTTTAACTTATTAGGATTTTCCACAGCATTTCCCTTAGCAACTTGCTTTCTTTCAGTATTTTGTCTTATTTCAGCATTTACTAAGAATCTAGTAATATCCATATCAATAGTATCTAATAAATTATCAAACATTTCATAGCCCTCTTTGGTGTATGCTCGAAGCGGGTTTTCCTGTGCATAGCCACGAAGTCCAATACTTTCTCTAAGTAAACTCATTTCATTGATATGATCCATCCAATGAGTATCAATTACTCTAAGTGATATAGCCTTTTCAAATTCATTTTTAATTTCTTCCGGAATTTCACTTATTTTCTTTTCATATTCCTTAGTAAGTTCTTCATAAATAGTATTAACCAAACTATCTGGATCCAGTTCTTCAAGTTCATTTAACTCAAGTGGATTCCTTAATAAATTTTGGTTTATAGATTCTAAAATTTCGCTTACATCAAGACCTGTTAATTTTCCATCTTCATTTATATGACTATAAACAATTGCTTCTATATGGTCTTTAAAATGATTTAAAACCTCATTATGAATAGACTCTTTATCTAAAATTTCATTCCTTTTATCATATATAATTTTTCTTTGATTATTGATAACATCATCGTATTCAAGAAGTGTTTTACGCATATCAAAGTTATTACCCTCAACTCTTTTTTGAGCAGATTCAATTGTCTTTGAAAGAGATTTGCTTCTAATAGAGAGTTCTCCATCAAATCCTAATCTTTGGAGCATTGCTTTAGCACTATCAGTACCAAACCTTACCATAAGCTCATCTTCAAAAGATACATAAAATTGTGTAAGCCCAGGATCACCCTGACGACCTGCACGACCTCTTAGCTGGTTATCAATTCTCCTAGATTCGTGTCTTTCAGTTCCTAAAACACAAAGTCCACCTAATTCTTTAACACCATCTCCTAATTTAATGTCAGTACCACGCCCTGCCATATTTGTAGCAATAGTAACTGCACCTTTTTGACCGGCTTTCGCAATTATTTCAGCTTCCCTAGCATTATTTTTAGCATTTAATACTTCATGTGGTATTCTTTCTTTTTTAAGGAGTTCACTGATTAACTCACTATGTTCAACGGCAACTGTACCAACAAGAACTGGTTGGCCATTTTTATGGCGTACTTTTATTTCTTTAACAATTGCCCCATATTTTCCTTCTTCGGTAGCGTAAATTAAATCGCTTAAATCTTGTCTTGCGATAGGTTTATTAGTTGGAATGCTAATAACATACATATTGTAAATAGTTCTAAATTCTTCTTCTTCGGTTTTCGCAGTTCCTGTCATACCTGAAAGTTTATTATACATCCTAAATAAATTTTGGAATGTAATTGTTGCAAGAGTTTTTGTTTCTTCATTAATTTGAACACCCTCTTTTGCTTCTATTGCTTGGTGAAGACCTTCGGAAAAGTTTCTGCCAGGCATTAAACGACCTGTGAACTGGTCTATTATAATTATTTTACCATCTTGCACTACATAGTCAAAATCTTTTTTTAAACTAAAATTTGCTTTTAAGGCTTGGTTTATAAAATGTACAAGAGTTGTATGTTCAATATCAAATAAATTTTTTAAATTAAAGTGTTTTTCGGCTTTTTCAATACCTTTTTCATCTAGCGATACGGCTTTTGTTTTTTCATCATATATATATCCATCATTTTCTTTTAATGTTTTTGCAAACTTATCAGCACTTATATATAAGTTTGCTGATTGCATTTTACCCCCTGATATAATAAGCGGAGTTCGTGCCTCATCAATTAAAACTGAATCCACTTCATCAATAACAACAAAGTTAAGTGGTCTTTGTACTCTATCTTCAGCTTTTACAACCATATTGTCACGTAAATAGTCAAATCCTATTTCGTTGTTTGTAGAGTACATAATATCACAGTTATATACTTCTTTCTTTTCACTAGAAGAAAGTTCACGATAATTAACTCCTACTGTTAAGCCCAAAAATTTATAAATTTGTCCCATCCACTCAGCATCACGTCCAGCCAAGTATTCATTTACAGTAATAATATGAACTCCTTTTCCTGTTAAAGC
>CAYXTH010000119.1:0-2174 GCA_964468025.1 uncultured Muribaculaceae bacterium
CCACAACGAAAAGGAACAAAGTGTAGTTGGACTTGATGAAGCCGAAATTATTGAAATAGTAGATCATCACAAAATTGGTAATATTGGTACTACTATGCCTATCAATTTTAGAAATATGCCACTTGGTTGTACAAATACTATTCTTTATTTAATGTTTAAAGAAAATAATATTAAAATACCAAGTGATATAGCAGGTCTTATGGTATCTGGTATTATTTCTGATACTTTACTTTTAACATCACCTACTACTACTGATATTGATAAAAAAGTATTAGAAGAACTTTCTAAAAAAGCAAACATCAATTATAATGATTATGGTATGAAAATGTTTAAAGCAGGTTCTTCTATGGAGGGTAAATCTATTAGTGAAATAATTCACGGAGATTTTAAAAACTTTACTGTGGATAATCAAAAAGTTGGTATTGGACAAGTATCAACAATGAGTACTGATGAAATTATGAGTAAACAAAGTGAGTTTATTGATGAGTTAAATAATATGCATAAAGATGATGATTATACTGCTTGTGCTTTATTTGTGACTGATATTTTAAAAAATGGTTCTTATGTTTTATTTAATGAAAGTGCAAAAGAGATATTTTCAGAATCATTTGGTGTTGAAAATATTGAAGAGGGACATTTCTTTGATGGACTCGTTTCTCGTAAAAAACAAATTGTACCTAAACTTATGAATTATATGGACAATAATTAAGCAACTTATATTGCTTTTTTTTTTGCATTTTTTATTAAATACTACATAAATTTAATAGTAGCTACACATTGTTTACCTTGAAAAATGTATAAATATGGTGTAAAATCTTTTAAAGAAAGGGTTATTTAGCATGCGAATAGAATTTTTTAAAAAACTTAACGACAAAGTAATCACTACTGACTATGATATTAGCTATTTTAAAGAAATATCAACTATGATAAAAGATGAGTATCAAGCAGATACAGTTACTTTTGTTAATACTCACTCTAATAGAGTAAATGACAATATGTTTTGCGATGTAAGCCACATTTTAGAAAATGATTTAGTTCTTGATATAAATGATAATATTAAGTTAGTTATTAGAAATAATAAAAAAAATATTGATAAAGATATTTTAGTTCCTATTTTAAGCAATATATTTAAAATATATAATTTAGTTGAAAAATTAAAAGAAGAAAAACATACTGATGGGTTATTAAAAGTTAAAAATAGACACGCTTATGAAGAACTTATTAGTAAAAATATGTGTTTTACTAATGTTGGTATTGCGTTTGTTGACGCAAATGGACTTGGAATTATAAATAATATGTATAATTATGAAAAAGGCGATGAACTTTTAAAAACCATTTGCAAGGCATTGACTACTTATTTTAGAACTTGTGATGTTTATAGAATTGGTGGGGATGAGTTTGTTGTTATATGCCAAGATATTGAAGAAGAAATGTTTTTTGATAAAATTAACAAAAGTAAAGAACGTTTAAATTCAACTGAGTATAATGCATCTTATGGAGCAATTTATTGTAAATTTACTAGTGATTTAAAAAAGAACGTAGAAACCGCTAGTAATTTAATGAAAAAAAATAAAGAACAATATAGAAAGGAACATCCCGAAAAGTATATTGATAAATATAAAATAAAACACAACGATTAATGTTGTGTTAGCAAATTACGTTTTAAGTATACTAGATTAACTCTATTTCACCGAACCTTTGAATCACTTAAATATATACTAATCTTATTCTTTATGACATATAATTTCATTTAAAATTTATATATTAACACTCCACCTAAAAGTGGAGTGTTTTGCTGTACATAAATATATGATTTACCCATACCTAACACTAATATTTATACCATTCGTACACGAGTGGTCTTACTTTTATCCTCTATGAGGCCAGTATTTTCAAGGCCTTTTTTTAAACTGTCCGTTACTCAGCTTATAGTGTAAGGGTCACTTGATGTTCCGGTTCCACTTAAGGTGATGTTAGGTGTTAGATGGAGAACTGGGCGGGTGTTGTTATCTCGGGTAGGAAAGTCATAGGAGATGGTGCTGCGAAAATATACAGTCCACACACTAAGGTACGAGTTAACATACGGCGACAACATCCATTCATAGGTTACACTGTTTTTGAACGTTGGCCATAACCAGTTACTATTTTTACAAGGTGAACTTTCACCTGCATTA
>CAYXTH010000120.1:0-2143 GCA_964468025.1 uncultured Muribaculaceae bacterium
CACTTTGGTACCAAAAAAAGACACATGAATAACCTATAATATCTACTTGCAAAAAAAAGAAAGGAAAATTCATATGTCTACAAATAATAATACTACAAATATCAATAAAAAACAATATCGTCATTTAAATTAGTAACTAATGGCAAAATTTTACCAGTTAATTCTAATTACATTTTTTTAATTTTAAAACCCCCCTTTAAAAATATTTATCTCATTAAGTTCTTTTACGCCATACTCTACATCTTCGGCATAATCGAAAACGTCCTTATCTTCATAACATTGATTACAAAAATTTACAACATTTTCTAAATTATTTAAAGAATAAATACCTTTATTATTATATAATTCATATTGTTTTAAATAATAATCCAAATAATAAGAAGCTTCCTTTTTCAAATTATCATTTTTGGTATTTTTAATAATGCATAACAATGAACATATAATTTTTCTAAACAAATCTAAAATTTTTGCATCCTTATTCATAACTACCACCTTCTACCAAAATATTTTTCCTCATCAATTAGTAAAGCATTTTATACACCCTATCATCCTTATATATTGCAAGTTCTTTTAAATTTTTATCTAAATATAAAGTTAATCCTTTATTATCTATTTTACAGCCATTTATTATTTTAAATTTCAACTCATCATTTACTTGTTTTTTAGGAATATCAAGGACATCTTTTATACTAATAATATTATATTCTTCTTCTATTTTGTTAGTTTCTTCAATACTAAATTTGCCTTGGCGAGTTCTTGTAAGTTCTACCATTGTACCATAAGTATTTAATTTATAAGCAATATCTCTAATTAAAGACCTTATATATGTTCCTTTACTTACTGTACATTTAAAAATAAATGTATTACCATCATACTTTAAAAGGCTTATATCATAAACAGTTACCTTTTTTTTAGGAAGTTTTATTTTTATATTTTTTCTTGCATATTCATACAATTTTTTACCATTTACTTTTACAGCCGAATATATTGGAACTTCCTGATTATATGCACCAATAAATGTTTTTAATACATCTTCTATTTCTTTTTTACTTACAGTTTTTTTATTTTCTTTTATAATATTACCTGTAATATCTAAAGTATCAGTTTCATACCCTAAAACAACTTTGGCAATGTATTCTTTTTTTTCACAAGTGAGTAATTCACATAATTTAGTTGCTTTCCCAACACATATTACCAGTACTCCACTTGCAATAGGATCAAGTGTTCCAGTATGCCCTACTTTTTTTGTTTTAAGTTTTTTACTTACAATATTAACAACATCTCTACTAGTAAAATTTTTTGGCTTATTTATTAAAATGACTCCGCTAATTTTTTCTTTCAAATGTAGTACCTTCTCTCGTATCTTTTAGGTAAATATTTTGCTTTTCAAGTTCTTCTCTTATTTTATCTGCGGTATTATAATCTTTGTTTTTCTTTGCCATGTTTCTCTCTTCTATTTTTTTATTTATATAATCAAGCAGGTCGTTATTTATTTCATCTTTTTTAAATAAATCAAGTGATAGTACTGTGTCAAATTCTTTTAACAAAGTTATTTTACTTTTACCTGATAGGTTTGATTTTAAGGTATCATATAAAACTGTTAAAGCATATGATGTATTTAAATCATCTTCTAAAGCATCTTTAAATTTTTGTCTATAACCACTTATATCTTCTAGTTCTCCTGTATATTTAATATTTTTAACTTTGGTAATTAATTTATTATAAGCTTCTTTTGCGTTATCTAAAGTGTTAAAATCAAATAGTAATTGTTTTCTATAATGAGAATTTAAACACATATATCTAAATATAATAGGATTATAGCCTAGACTTTCTAGTTTATTAACAGTTAAAAAGTCTCCTTTAGATTTACTCATTTTACCATTTTTATCATTTAAGTGTTCTGTATGAAACCAATAATTACACCACTTATGGCCAAGATATGCCTCCGACTGGGCTATTTCATTTGTATGATGCGGAAATATATTATCAACACCGCCACAATGTATGTCTAAGTATTCACCTAAATATTTAATAGAAATTGCACTACATTCAATATGCCATCCTGGGTAACCCATTCCAAATGGACTATCCCATTTTAGTTCTTGATCTTCAAATTTACTTTTTGTAAACCAAAGTACAAAGT
>CAYXTH010000121.1:0-2051 GCA_964468025.1 uncultured Muribaculaceae bacterium
GAATTCTTGAATTTTTAGAGCTTGCGAGAAGAATGCCAGAGTATAAGTTTATTTGGTTTGGCTATGATCAACCAGCTCTTAGAACTCCAAAAGTTACTGAGGCAATAAAGGAAAAAACTGATAATGTATTATTCCCAGGGTACATAAATTCTTCACTGTTAATGGAAGCTTATAATGGGTGTGATGTTTATATTTTTCCAACAAAAGAAGAAACTGAGGGTATAGTTCTTTTAGAAGCACTTGCGACTAAAACAAAAACTATTATTAGTGATATTCCTATATATGATGGTTGGCTTATGGATGGAGTAAATGTTTATAAAGCCAAAAATGTAGATGAGTTTGAAGAAAAAATAAAAGGTATTATTAACTATAAATTGCCTGATTTAACAAATTCAGGATATAAAATTGCTTATGACAGGAGCATTGAGAAAGTTGGTTTAAAATTAAAAAAAATATATGAAAAGTTGCTGGAAACTAGTAAAAACTAGTTTTTTTAAATTTTGTGTATATGTCTATTCTATATTTAAATGTTTTTATAGAAATGATATACTATTTTTTTAATATTTTTTCTTTCAAAGTACGGTTTCTATCGTTTAAATACTTAATTTCATCACCCTTAATGTCAACAGATGCATAAAAAAGTCCCTTTGCTATCATTAAAACCTTTTTTACCAAGCTTTTATTATATGACTTATTAACCCCTAACAATTTCATAATATCAATATCATTATTATATAAATATGCTCCCGCTAAATAAATTTCTCCTGCAACAATTCCATCAGTTTTCCATTTTTCTATTAACTCTTCCATAGGAAGTATAGTATTACTATTAATAGACTTTAAAATATATTTAAGTAAAATATTATCATTTATTTCATAGGACATTTTACTAATTTTTTTTGTAAGATTTACAAATTCTATATTTAACCTGCCATATTCAATATCATAAATATTATTTGGAAATAAAATTCTAAGTAAATCATTTTCATTACCATTATAAAAATAATTTAAAGCATCTCCTATATGATTATCTTTAAAAAACATTTTTAACTCTTTTATATATTTATTTTTTATAACACAAAAGTTATTCAAACTATCTCTTCTTTCTACTTTTATTTAATTATATGTATTTATTTTATAAAATAGAAAAGTAGACATTATTTTATCAATTTGGTAAAATATAACTAGAAAAAATTAGATGGGAGAAATATATGAAACTAGTTTTATTAAGACACGGACAAAGTACGTATAATTTAGAAAAAAAATTTTGTGGATGGACTGATGTACCATTAACTCAAAAAGGTATTTTAGAAGCAAAGCAAGCTGGCATTATCTTAAAAAATAATAATTTTAAATTTGATGTTGCTTATACATCTGTTTTAAAAAGAGCCAAAGATACATTGAAATATGTTTTAGAAGAACTAAATGCTGATATAAAAGTATATGAAGACTGGCATCTTAATGAAAGGTGTTATGGGGCTTTACAAGGAAAAACGCATAAAGAAATGATAAATAAATATGGTTCTAAGCAAGTACATATATATAGGCGTAGTTATGATGTAAAACCACCAAGTTTATCTAAGGAAGATATTAGATATGCGGGAAATGATATAATATATAAGGGACTTAAAAACTTACCACTTACTGAAAGTCTTGAAGATACATTAAAAAGAACTGTATACTATTTTAATAGTGTTATAAAACCAAACATAAAGCAAGGGAAAAATATTTTAATAGTTGCTCATGGAAACAGTTTAAGGTCTTTAGTTAAATACTTGGAAAATTTAACTAGTGAAGAAATCGTTAATTTTGAATTTGAAACTGGTATACCATATGTTTATGAAATAGATGAAAATATGAATATATTTAACAAATATTTTTTAAGGGGGTAATTTTATGAATTACAATAAACTTATGGAAGAGATAATAGATACTTTTGATTATAAGCCAAAACTATTATTGCACGCGTGTTGTGGAATTTGTAGTAGTGCAGTTTTAGAAAGGCTTAATAATTATTTTGATATTACTTTATTATATTATAATCCAAATAC
>CAYXTH010000122.1:0-1992 GCA_964468025.1 uncultured Muribaculaceae bacterium
TTTAGAACCAGATCTTATTATTACTTGTGCATATGGTCAAATATTACCACTTGATTTACTTGTTATACCACGCCTTGGATGTATAAATGTTCATGCATCACTTTTACCAAAATTAAGAGGTGGTGCCCCAATTCATAGAGCAATTATGAATGGTTATAAAAAAACAGGTGTAACTATTATGTATATGGCTGAAACTATGGATTCTGGAGATATTATTAGTAGTAAAGAAGTAGAGATTACTGATGATGACACGGCATCTACTCTTCATAATAAGCTTCAAATAATAGGTAGAAACTTACTTTTAGAAACTCTTCCCAGTGTTTTAAATGAAACAAATACAAGAACTTGTCAAAAAGAAGAAGATGCTACTTATGGTTTTAATATAACAAGAGAAGATGAAAAAATAAATTTTGAAGACACTAAACGTAATATTGTTAATAAAATAAGGGGTCTTAATTCATTTCCAGGGGCATATTGTTTGTATGATGGAAAGGTTTTAAAGGTATGGAATGCATATAAAACAAATAATGTATTTGATAATGTTTTGGTAGGTAGTGTTACTGGTATATATAACGATGGCTTTGGTGTAAAGGTATCAAATGGTGAAGTAGTATTTACCCAAGTTCAACTTGAAGGTAAAAAAAAGGTTAATGCCAAAGACTTTATAAGTGGTCATAATTTAGTAGGTAAAGTTCTTAAATGAGTGTTTTAAAAGATATTTGGAAAAATCAAAAATATAGATCAATTATAATACTTATTTTTTGGTTTATTTTTATAGGTATATTGATAATTTCTTTTAATGGTAAAACTACTTATCAAGAAGAAGAAAAAGATGATACTTTTGATTTAAAAAATTTAAATTCATATGAATTTACTTATAGTACTTCTGATAGTGTTTTTAACGGTGTTTATTATAATGGAAAATATTTACTTTACTTGAATAATGAAAAATATTATAAAAATAATTTCCTTTATAATTTAAAAGATAATTCAATTATAGAAGAGCCATTTGTTTTAAAAATTGATAGTAAGTTTATTTCTAGTTTAATCAAAGATATAGAGCCTATTTTAAATAATGATTATAGTACTTATTTAATACCACTTACTAGTTTTATGAAAAAATTAGGTGAAAATACTAATTTAAGCTACAATATAATATTAAATGTTTATAAAAATAAAATAAATATGGATTTAACAAACTATTATAAAGCCAAAGGGGCAAATGTAGATAGTTACATTTTAACAGTAAATTACTATAATATAAATAATATTAGTGATTTTACAAAAGAATATGATTTAATGATAGGAGAAAAGTAAATGCAAGTACAATTTATAATATTTTTAATCGCGTTAATCGCAGTAATAGTTTTATATAAAAGTTTTAATGCTACTGTATATTTTGTAGTAATGATTGATATATTTTTAAGAATATTTTCTTATTTAAAGGCCTATGTATTAAAAGATGGGGCATTTGATTTTCTTGGGGTAATACCTGCAAGTGTTCCTGATATATTAAACAGTATAGATGTTGGTATGATGAATGATATATTGATATTTGTTTATATAATTATATATATAGTATTTGAAGTTTTAATAATAAAAACATTTATAAAGAAAAAATTCTAGTGTAAACTAGAGTTTTAATTTTAAAAAAACATTGATTTTTAATTAAATATATATTATTATTAAAACAGTAGGAGGCGTAAAATGAGAAGACATAGAAATAGAAGAAAAAGTAATCAAAGTAAAATTATAGTTGGTAGCATGATAGGTTTACTTTCATTATTTACAATAGGTTATAGTGCTTTTAATACTACACTTAATTTTAATGTTAAGGGAAATGTAAAAAACCAAACAACACCACAAGATCTTATACAAGATGTAGTTTCTAGTGGAGATGGATTATATGCAGATACAGTAACTGATGGAAGATATTTTTATAGAGGAGCAAACGTAAATAATTATATAACATTTAATAATGAAACATGGAGA
>CAYXTH010000123.1:0-1985 GCA_964468025.1 uncultured Muribaculaceae bacterium
TAATAATACATATAATTTTAAACTATTAGAAAAAGGTAGTGTAGTTGATTCTACTGGTGCGGGTGATGCTTTTATTTCAAGTATTATTAAAGATAGTATTAAAAATAATTTTGTATATGATAAAGATAAATTAAAAAAATGGTACGAAAATTCTAATAAACTTACATCAAAAGTTGTTTCTAAAATGGGCGCAAGGGGGCACATTAGTTCATTATTTAAAATAAAAGAAATTACTGGCTTTTGTATGTGTGACAAATTTGAGTATACACAAAGAAAGCAAATAAAAAGATGTAATATAAATATCAATAATTTAGAGCTAAGAATTATAAATGCAGTAAATTCCCCTGCAAATAGTAAATTAGAGGAAATAGAGTTTGATAATAGTAACTGCTTATTTATTGGTACAGGTGGTTCGTATGCAGGAGCGTATTTTGCATCAAAAGTAATCAATGAGTTATACGGATGCAATACTTATCCATTATACCCAAGAGATGTATTATATAGAAATAATAGTAAGATTGATAAGGTTATTTTATTTTCATATTCTGGTACAACTAATGATATTATAAATAGTGTAAAAGAAATAGATAATAAAAATATTTATATTGTTACAAAAGGAGAAATTAAAAACATTGTGTTAAAAACAAATATATTAAAGAAAAATATATTAAGTTATAGAACACAGTCAAATAAAGGAAAAGAAAGGGGATTTTTATCTTTTGAAGGTGCGGTCGCACCGGCTGCTATATTTTTAAAATACTACTTAGATAAAACAAATTATGATATTGATGTTAATGATTTTATAAAAAATTCTATTATGTATTGGAATGAAAAAATAGGAAAAATAATTGATAAAAGTATTCTTGAAAAACTGAAAAATAAAAAGTTAATAAATATTTTTAGGGGTGATTATACTAATGCTGCAAGTTTTGATTTAGAAAGCAAAATTATTGAATCAGGAATATTTAACTGCATTGTTCACGAAAAGAAAAATTTTTCACACGGAAGATTTATTAACTATGAAAACTTAAATAATAATTTTTCAGTATATTTTAAACAACATACTACTACTAAATATGAAGATGAATTATTAAAATACTTAGATGACAATTGTATACTAATTGAAAGTATGTATGATGGAATATTAGCAGAGTTTGATTTACTTATTGCTTCCCAATTTATAATTTATTATATTGGTAAAGTTTTAGATATTGATGTATCTAAACCAAGTTATTCAGATAATGCAATGAAAATATATTTTTATAAGGGCGATTTATAGAAATAAATAACTATAAAAGGTAATTATAAATAAAATAAAAAAGTCCGGTTTTTGATGAAGAAAGTCCGGTTTTTGATGAAAAGAGTCCGGTTTTTGATGAAAAGAGTCCGGTTGTAAGTGGACTTTTAAAAAATATTAACTAATAAAAAAACTCCATTAACAGTGGAGCTTTTTACATAGTTTTACTACTTGATACCTGCTTAGTTTTATCTAAAACCTTATTTACAGTACCGTAAACTAAATACCTATTATTAGTGCCATTGCTACCAGTATCAAGACAAGTATATAAACAAACTACCTTAGAATTTTCATCAACCTTAACCTTACTTTTAAAACTAGAATTTTCTTTAATAGTTTTCATATCACTTTTAAACTTATCTTTACTATTATAATTACCAACAGTCAAAGTAGTCGCATCTTGATTAACCGCACCAAATAAATCAAACTCATATACAGCATCATCAGTATGATAATACATCTTGGAATGCTTATCAAAATAAGACTGCTTGTTATATTCACTAAGAGACCCAAACATAGAATCATTTTTCATATTGTGCCCGTATAAAACAGTAACATCATCCTTAAAATCTTTATTATTATTAGTATCCATAAAAATAGTACCAGAAAAACTATCTTCCTTTTTTATAGAATGGTGTAGATAATAATCATTATCATCACTTTGAACAACTGGATAATCTATTTTAGT
>CAYXTH010000124.1:0-1930 GCA_964468025.1 uncultured Muribaculaceae bacterium
TAATGAAAATTATATATTAAAATAGGTGTACTTACTAAAAAGGCAATAATTGAAATAAAAAGTGTTTTCGAAAAATAGTTTTGATAATTACTTATATTTCTTGAAAATAGTATTAAATAAAAACTAATAGTAAATGAAAATATAAAACCAATATTCATTATAATAAATGGATTATAAAATAAATAAAATGATGTTATTAAAAGTAGTAAATATATAGTATCTATTTCAAGATTTATTATTTTTTTTATAAGTATTAAATTAAAGAGTAATACTGCCCTCACAATAGGGGGTATAAAGCCTGTTAAAAACATATAAAATAAAAGTATAAATATTATAGTAATATAAACAAAGTTTTTGTTTTTTAAAAATATGTTTAATATTAAAAGTAAGAGCCACGCGATAAATGCTATTTGAGCACCTGATATAGCAACTAAATGACTTATTCCATTTATTTGATAACTAGAATAAACATCATCATCAATTAAGTTGTCATTTCCAAGTATAAAGGCATTTAAATACTGATAGCTTTTATATTTATTTATATATTCAATTAGACTATTTTTTATTTTATAAATGCTTTGACTTTTATCTATAATTTTTATATCAGCGTCTTTTACAATCCAATATATTTTCTTGCTTTTTAAATAGTTTTGATAATTAAATAAATTAAAATTAGTATTTTTATTTGGCTTTGTAAATGTGCCTTTTACAATTATAGTGTTGCCAAGTTTACCTTTAAAATTTTTGCAGTAAATAATAACATTTTCCTTAGCTTTGGCTTCTAGTTTATAACCGTAATCAGTTTTTGTTATATCAGTTACTACCGCAGTTATTTTAGTTGTATTCTTATTATAATAACTATTAATAGGTAATTTAATATAGTAGGTGGTAAATAATATACTAAGCAAAAATAAACATATTATAAATTTAGACAGTAATTTTGTCTTTGATTTTTTCAAATATAGCATCTCCTATGCCTGATACATTTTTGATTTCTTCTATTTTTTTAAATGTCCCATTAGTTTTTCGGTAACCAATAATTGCTTTAGCCTTAGCATCTCCTATACCATCTAATGTAGTAAGTTCTTCAAGGCTTGCGGTATTTATTGATATTTTTTTACTAGTTGTTTTTTCTTCTTTTTTAGCATCATTTGTTTTAGTACTTGTACTTGTACTTTCTTGTACATTCGTACATGCTGAACTTATTTCAGGGCATTCACAAGGTTCACATACAATTTCACTTTTCTTTATTTCTTCTTTTGTATAAATTGTAATTGCCATTTCATCCTCTACTTTTTTACTAAGATTAATTATACTTGTATCAGCGTTCTTATTTAATCCACCAGCCATATTGATAACGTCGATTACCCTACTTCCATTTTTTAATTCATATACCCCTGGATTTACTACTGCTCCCTTTATATCAACCATTATTTTAGTAGATACTTTTTTTACCGTTTCTTTTTCTTCTTTTACCTCTTTTACTTTTTTTGTTTCTTTTGGTGTAAAATCAAGGGTTAGTATTAAAAAAAGTGTGCATACAATCACAATAAATATACATTCAATTTTGTTATTTTTTATTTTTTCTTTTAGCTTATTCATAACTTCTCCCTTCCTTACCCATTTTTATCCTTCTATATATATTATACGAGATAAATTTTCAAAACCCTTTTTTATTTCCAAAATTTCTTAAAAAACAAAAAAACTATAAAGTAAATATGTCTTTATAGTTTTAATAGTTATAAATTAGTTTGTAACTGTTTTACTTTGTAAATAGGTAAACCTGTTGCTTTGGCAGTATCTTCAAGAGAAAAATTTTGTTTAAGCATATTTTGAACAATTGAAAGTTCTTTTTGATTAGCACCTTGTTCAAGTCCTTGTTCAAGCCCACTTTCACGTGCTTCCTTCATTTCTCTTTTTATTCGGTCTT
>CAYXTH010000125.1:0-1866 GCA_964468025.1 uncultured Muribaculaceae bacterium
TAGTTTAAAATTATATTTATTATTATCTATTATAAAACTTGCGCCTTTTTCGCCCCTAGTAATTGTCATTAGTTTAGGCTTTATGATATTATATAATTCATTATCATTTTTTAAGTTTAATCTATCTAAAAGATATTTAGTTACTCTTTCATTAAAGTTTATTATTTCAAATTTACTTACTAACTTTTTTATTATTTCATCATCAGCCATTTTTTCAAATTCAAAGTACTGACCTAAATCAATTATTTTTTTATTTTTGGTATTATCAATAATTATTTGATTCTTTTCATTTAAATTATCGAAAACCAAGATATCATCATTCGTAATATTAGAAATAATAAAGTTTGTGTCTAGTAAACTTTCATTATACCATTTTTTATTATTACAAAAAGGGCATCGTTTTTTTGAAGTAAAAGACAATTTTCCATTATCATCATAATAAGAAACGTGAAAACATCTAGTTCTAATATTTGGAATAATTTTAACATTATTTACATCAACTTTACTTTTTTTTAAACTTTTAATGGCTATTTCTCCTTGACAGTCATCACCACAACACGCAAACGCAGCAGTTTTTAAGCCCATTTGCACTAAATTGGCAATTATATTATGGGCAGTCATTCCACCATTTACACCTATTAGTTTACCATCTTTATAATAATAATCAGTTACAAAATCACCTATACTTACTACTCTCATTTTAATATTCTCCTTTTGCATTCTCCCACTTCACTTTCTTCATTATAGTCGTGGTTTTTAATTAAACATTCTATAATTTTTTCAATTGTTCCCGATGAATTTATACTAACGTTGGAAATGTATTTGCTTTTTTCTTCATATATAGAATACATTTTTTTTGCTTTATCTAAAAATTCTTCATACTCTTTGATATAATTAAAATTGTTTTACATTGTCTAACAATTGAATATCATATTTATTTACACTAATATAATTTTTAATTTTATCAATCATAAAATAGCCACCATTTGGGCCTTTAAAAGATTCAATTGCTATGCCATTATTACAAATTTCGCTTTTATAATACCTAATCATCCTTTCTGTTACTCCTATTTTTTTTGATAAATCTTTTATGGTATAAATATTTCCAGTACTTAATAAATCTATCATATATAATATATTTGATATTTTTCCCATATGAATTTCTCCTTTTTTATATAAGTTATAAAATCAACTTTATTATTTATAAGTCTAGCACAAGTATTTATTTAAAGCAATAATATACATATAAATATCAAAAAAATCACAGTATTATTTGTGATTATTTATACATTACCAGTTATAGTATCTTTTAAATGCTGAATATATAACTCAAAAATATTAGCTTTTTTAACATTTTTATCAACAGTAAGATCTATTTTTCTAATAACCTTGCCTTGTTCTTTAATAGTTAAAGTACCTACATTATCACCTTTCTTTAAAGGTGCTTTTAACGTTTTTAAATTAACTTTATATGTAGCATTTTTACTATTATCTGATTTTTTTCTAAGCACAGTAGCATCTTCCTTAGGAACAACATTAACATACCTATTTTTTCCCTTGTCTACTTCATACTTGCCTATAACATTATTGCCTTTTAATAAATTTTCCGTCTTATACTGGGCAAAAGAATAATCAAGCATTTCACTTACTTCGGCATTTCTTGTTTTACTATCAGGTTCACCCATAACTACTGCAATAATACGCATATTATTTTTCTTAGCAGTTGCAGTTAAACAATAACCCGCTTCCTTAGTATAACCGGTTTTTAAGCCATCTACTCCATCATAAAATCTAACTAACTTAATTGTATGTGAATATTGCTATAGTAAAAAGGTATCACTTCTTGATGAAATGATACCATGAAAT
>CAYXTH010000126.1:0-1850 GCA_964468025.1 uncultured Muribaculaceae bacterium
TTATATGTCGATATTACGGGGATTTTAAACAATCCTCTTTTTTAATATAATAGCCCCCTGAAGAGAGCGAAAGGCTCCACTTTTTGTTTTAAGTCAGCATTTATAAGGGTTTATAATTTTTGAAATTGTATTTTTTGGTCCAATTTTATTTAGTATATTTACGTATTTTTATCCGTGTTATCATATTTTTAAGAATGATTACATAATACAAAGTAAATTGCGTTAAAAGTAATGTTTATGTATATTAATTGACTATTCGAATATAATAGAAATACAATAGTATTGACAAATAAATAATATTTTGATACTATTGTTATACCGGAGAGAAATCTTGTCAGGTCTACGCGCAAGTGTCGAACGAGAGTTTAATCGTATTATAAATACGACGCCTTGTGTGGGAAACTATCCTTTATGGATAGTTTTTTTGTATAATAAAAAGCTTTTAAAAAAAGCAATTATGGTAAAAACGATTTGACATCTAAATATTCTAATTTTTTCAACATTGTCAACTTATCTAAATCAGATACAATGATTCTTCTTGTTTCACCTGCGATAAAATCAGATGCTTGTATTGATATGTGCTTATGAGAAAGTACATACATAAGATCAATACTTAATTTTGAAAAAAGAATGGGCTTGTGTATCATATTATATTCTAAGTTTGTCATGCCTATTGTTAATTCTTTTTCAATGTCTTTTATAAATAATCTGTTAGTATTTGTTGCTGTTGCTTGCTGATCTATTCTGATAATTAATTTAACAGGTAAATTTGGATTTATTTTTTGTTCTTTAATTAGTTTATCGACAATTTTCTTTATAATAATTCTTTGAGTATAATCTCTATATCTGCCACGAGAATCCTTATCATTCATAATTGATGTGTTAACTCTTTTATTATCGATAATTACTGCAAAACAAGTTTCTTTTTTTATTAAATTCCAAATCCACCTTTTATGTTGTGGCTTTATATTAGTGTCCTTAATTTCTGGACATTTATGCTTACATTTTGATATATCAGAACGACAATACTTGCATTTTATTTTGTTTAAAATGCTTTTATATTTGCGCCCAAAATTTTCTTGATCCAATTTATTAGTAAATACAATTCCTCCATACACGCAACATCTTTCATTGGAATGTAAAACCCCTGAATCATCCATATTTATATAAATTTCTTGATAATTTATCTTCACTGTTATCCCGACCTTTTGTAATTTCAAAAAATATTATATCATACGGTAGACTATGTCCACAACCTAACTTGAAAAATTTTAAAATAACTGTATAATAGTATTTACAAATTTCAACTGTCATAAAAAAGGCCGACAAATAAGTCCTTTTCTTAATAGAACTAAATATTAAGTTTTTTACGTTAGGATTATAAGATGTAATATTATACAGTTGAACATAATAAACAAGTTTATCAACATATAATTCTATATGGGGAAAGGGGTTTTATTGTCTTTTTTACAAAAACTTGTTTTTTATTTATGTTTTTTGAATGCAATAGCATAAACGGTTATAAATGACTATTTAATACAATTAAAAATTGCTTTTACTCAAATGAAATTTTAAATGCACCATCAAAAATAGTGTTGGAACATTTAGTTTTTCAATTATCATACTTGAAATTTTAGCCAAAAACTATATAATAGACATTGCAGTTTTACCCATTTATGTGAAAGGAGATTTTTAAAATGGGAAAACATTTAAATTTAAGTCAAAGGATGATTATAGTATAATATTTTCGGAGATTGAGTTATCAAAAGCATTATAAGGTTTATGTGTTCTATTGCCGTGAACAAAACCAGCTTTTCCTTTCTCCTTATATATAATAATAAGACGATCAA
>CAYXTH010000127.1:0-1837 GCA_964468025.1 uncultured Muribaculaceae bacterium
ACTATATTTTTCTTTTAAAGCCTTTATTTTTATATTAGTAATTTTTAAAATATCTTCTTCATTTAAAGCATTAAAAACAATAGTACTATCAACTCTATTCATAAATGGAATAGAAAAATTATCGTTTAACTTAGATTTAACGCCATTGTTTTTATTAAAACCAACATCATAATTATGAAAACCAACATTTGATGTCATAATAATTACTACATTATCAAAATAAACAATATTTCCCCTACTATCTTTCATTTTTCCTTCATCTAAAACTTGCAGAAATAAATTTATAATATTAGGATGAGCCTTCTCTATTTCATCTAAAATTAAAACAGAAAATGGCTTGTTTTTAATTTCATCAAGCACATATAAATTATCATCATACCCAGCGTATCCAGGAGGGGCACCTATAATTTTACTAATACTATGAGCCTCCTTATATTCACTCATATCAAGTTTAATAACACTGCTATTCATAATTACACTACCAAACGTACTTGCTAAAAGAGTTTTACCAACACCACTTGGACCACAAAATAACATAGAATAACACTTATCATTTAAACCCAATTTTATTTTTTTAGCAATGTTACAAACTACACCAACCGCCCTATCTTGCCCAATTATACTTTTTTTAAAGTGTTTTTCAATTTCCCTAATAACTTTTTTTCTTTCATTTAAAAGTTCATATACGGGTACATTAGTCTTACTACTTACTACCTTTGCCACATCAGTTTTAGTTACTTTTTTTCTGTTTTGTTTATATAAAGCAAGTTCTAATTCATTGATTTTATTCATAAGTTCAAATTCTTTGTTTTTAAATAAAGATGCATTCTCAAAGTCATTATTTAAAATATATTTTTTCTTAGTAACAATAACCTCCTTTAACATATCATTATACTTTCTATATTCTTTTAATTTTTTACTTTCTTTAAGACTAACTTTTGCACAAACTTCATCAAGTATATCAATTGACTTATCTGGTTCTTTCCTACTATGAATATACTTATTAGATAAACTTATAATTAAATTAATAATATCATCATCAATAATTACCTTATGAAAATCTTCATAAATATCTTTTAAATTTATTAAAATTTCTTTAACATCTTCCTTGTTTGGTTCATTTATCATAACCTTTTGAAATCTTCTTTCTAAAGCACTATCTTTTTCTATATATTTTTTATATTCCTCGGTAGTAGTCGCACCAATACATCTTAGCTTACCACGGGCAAGAGCCGGCTTAAATGTATTTGAAGCATCAATTGCCCCCTCAGCACCACCGGCACCTACTAGAGTATGAATTTCATCAATAAATAAAATTATATCATCATTACTTTCTATTTCATCAATTATTTTTCTAATTCGTTCTTCAAATTCTCCACGGTATTTAGTACCCGCAACCGATGACGCCATATCAAGACTAATAATTTTTTTATTTTTTAAAAACTCCGGTACGTTTCCTTTTACAATCATACTAGCAATTTCTTCTACAATAGCAGTTTTACCAACACCCGCAGGACCTATTAAAAGTGGATTATTTTTACATCTTCTTGATAAAACTTCAATTACTCTTTTTATTTCATCTTCCCTTTTAAAAGCGGGGTCTATCTCACCATCAATTACTTTTTTATTTAAATTTACCCCTAATTCTTCAAGAAGTAATTTCTTGTTTGATTTTGTACATTTTATTTTACAAACAAACTCATTATAAAGTTTGTCTACATCAACATTCATACCAATTAAAAGTCTTATCGCAACGCCTTCTCCTTCTTCTAATAAAGCAGACATTAAATGATTTGTGGTAATAACATCTCCATTATTTTCTTTCGCATCAATTTCC
>CAYXTH010000128.1:0-1802 GCA_964468025.1 uncultured Muribaculaceae bacterium
TTTGAGACATTTTCGCAAGTTATCACTTAAGACATTATCACAAGTTAATCATATTAGATACTACCCTTAAACACATAAATTTGACATAATTTTTATCATAATATATAATACTTTCAGTTAATTTTTATAAAGCCTTTTTATTTGAATTAAAAATGTGATAAAATATTATAGATAGGTGTGATGCTATGTTTAAACAACTTAAAATTTTAGATGAAAAAAATAAAATACTTAGAATGGAAAGCAAAGAAGTAACTTTCCCGCTTTCTAAAAAGGATTTAGATACTATTGACCATATTATTAAACAACTTACATATAGCCAAATACCCGAGTACGAAAAAAAATATGATTTAAGGCCTGGTATGGGACTTGCATTTGTACAACTTGGTATTTTAAAAAGAATAATTGTTATTGTACACGAATATGAAAAAGGAAAATTTAATAATTATGTTATTGTTAATCCAAAAATTATTAGCCATTCACAAGAAATGGTCGCTCTTGAAACAGGTGAAGGATGTCTTAGTGTAAACCGAGAAGTTGAAGGACACATACCAAGATACGCAAGAATTACCCTTACTGGGCAAGATATTGATGGCAATAAAATTAAACTTAGACTTAGAGAAGAACTTGCGGTCGCATTTCAACATGAAATTGATCACTTAAATGGAATTTTGTTTTTTGACCATATAAATAAAAAACATCCATTCTTCTCTGAGAATGAAATTAGACTTATTTAGAGGTGACTTATGAAAAATAAATTTAAATATACTTTACTTGTAATATTTGCTTTTGTAACATCTATTATTATTTATGAATACATAGAAGTAAATAAACCAGTTGTTTCTTTAGACAATATTTTAACTGTTCAAGAAAACTTAGAAAAAAATATTTTTGATAATACGAAAAATTATACCTTAGAAAATCCAAAGATTATTTTAAATCCATATGGTAACAGTCCGCTTACTGCATTAGTTATATTTGAAACAAAAGATTTAACTACTCCGGTTGTTACTATTAAGGGAAAAGATGGAGCCAAAGATATTACTAATACATTTACTCCAAGTAAAATTCATATACTTCCAATATATGGACTATATGCTGGATACAATAATACTATTACCGTAAAAGCAAGTGGTATTAGTAAAACAATAAACATTAAAACAGATAATCTTCCAAGTGATTTTATAAAAATTACTGATATTAATAAAAATTTAAATACTGATGAATTTTATTTTACTACTCCAGAAGATAAGGGCTATACTGCCGCATATGATGAAAACGGAGATGTTAGATGGTATTTAATTGGGGATTATAAATGGGAAGTTCAAAGACTTAATAACGGACATTTACTAATTAGTAATGATAAACTAGTGAATAGTCCTTATTATACAAAAGGACTTATGGAAATTGATTTACTTGGTAAAATATATTATCAATACGATATTCCAAGTGGTTATCATCACAGTGCAATTGAAATGAGTAATGGTAATTTCTTAGTCGCATCTAATAATTTTAAAGATGGCTCAGTTGAAGATTATATAGTTGAAATTGATCGTAATAGTGGAGATGTTGTTAAAGAGTGGAATCTTCATAAACTACAAAACAATAATAAAGAAAACTGGCTTGGGCTTAGTAGCCTGCTTTATAATAAAAATAATTCTATAACATTTACTGGTAAAAACAATGATATGATTTCTAATATTGATTATAAATCTGGGGAAATCAACTGGATTATTGCAGATAAAAAAAATGTTCCTAAAAAGTATTATAAATATATTTTAAATGGTGATTTAACTTTAAATAAT
>CAYXTH010000129.1:0-1716 GCA_964468025.1 uncultured Muribaculaceae bacterium
ACTACACTTTGTTCCTTTTCGTTGTGGTCAACTAAAATAACCTGTTTAGGAGACTTACTTTCTGCAACTGAGGGTTTAAAAATACCAAGGCAATGACCCCAATTATCAACAACAGGGTAATTACTAAACTTTTTCTTATTTGCCATATCTAAAACTTCAGTTAAAGAATCATTTTCATTTACAAAAATTATATCTTCTTTTTTAATTTTATCTTTAATATAATTACTAAGTACTACTAAATTTGCCGTAGTTAAACCATTATATTGTGTTTGTATAACATCAACATTATTTTCTTTAGCAATTTCTAAGTGCTCAGGTTTCATATTAACACCATTTGTTAAAATAATTATAGATGCACAGTTTTTAACTGCGTATTCAATAATGCTATGCCTATCTCCAATAATTAAAACACTTTCTTTGTCAATTTTGATTTGTTCTTTAAATGTAGTAGAACTATAAGATGGCAGTGTAATATTACCTTTAATCTCTTTATCAAATCTAAGTATTTCTTTAGCGTCTAGTGCTTCAAGTAAATTATCGTAAGAAGTATTTAATTTACCTAAATTATCAGAAATCAAATTACTCGCAACATCTTTCATAGAAACAGCTCCAACATATTTATTATCCTCATTAACAACAGGAATAGTACCAATTTTAGTATCCCTCATATAATTGTAGCCTTTAAAAATTGAATCAGTTTCAAGTAAATGGCATTCTTTAATATAGTCAACATCTTTAATTTGCAATCTTACATCATTTAAATACTTAGGAGTTTCAAATTTAAAGTAATCTAAAACAAATTTAGTTTCATTATTTATATTACCTAAAACCCTAGGCTCTGTTTTTTTCCCTAATTGGTTTTTTAAATATGATAAAACAATTGCGGACGTTACACTATCAGTATCTGGTTTTTGATGACCAAAAATTAAAATATTATTCATTAAAATTCCTCCTTTAAGCACTATAATTATACAACAAAATTTAAAGTTTTAAAAGTACTAGTATAAATAAATGTTTTTTTCACAAAATAATGGAAGAAAGAAGGTAAAAAATGAAACAAGGTGTAGTAAGAAGAATTGACAACTTAGGTAGAATTGTTATACCAAAAGAAATTAGAAAGTCTCTTAGAATACAAAATGGAGATAATTTAGAAATATTTTTAGATAATGATAGCGTGGTTTTAAAAAAATATTCTCAAATGGATAAATTAACTGATATAATATCTTCATTTACAAGAGTAGTAGATAATATTATAATAACTAGTAATGATAAAGTAATATCTTCAAGTAATAGAAATTATATAGATGAAAAAATAAGTGATGATTTAATTGATATAATAAATATGAGGAAAGAAAAAGAAGAGTTTGGGAAAGTTAATATTACAAAAAAGGATACTATAATAGGTAATTATATTATAAAACCAATAATATCAGGTGGTGATGTATTTGGGCTTGTAATAATGTTTAAAGAAGAGTTATCACAAGAGGATAAAAACACTATAAAAATTATTTGTGATTTTTTATCTAGTTATATTGAATAAAAAAAGCAAACGTGCTATAATGGGGTAGTTATAGGCGGTATTAGAAAAGAAAGTAGTAGGTAACTTTTTAGAGAGTTTATGGCTGGTGAAAACAACAAGGTAATTACTATAAATTATTTTCTGAGTCCTTTAATTGATATGTAAATTAGGACGTAAGCGATGCGGTAAATGCTTTA
>CAYXTH010000130.1:0-1706 GCA_964468025.1 uncultured Muribaculaceae bacterium
GAGCTAATAGAAACTTTTATATTATATAACTGTTACACTCTATGAAAAAATGGCAATGGGTGATATAATGTTTTTGGTGAAAAAAATGGAGTCAAGAGTAATTTATCATAGAAAAAAGAAAAAGAAAAAAATTTTAAAAAAGATTAACTTTTTATTATTGCTGTTTTTCTTTTGTGTATTTTGTGTTTGTTCATATAAGTTGTTTTGTTGGAATAATGATAACAGTAATATTAAAAAAATTAATAATGATGCAAGCGAGTTTGTGAGTGAAAGAAAAGCAGATGGGGAGAACATAAATCCTCCTAATAATAAAGAGGATGATTATTTTAAGTATATTAAGATGGATATGCTTAATGCAAATTTTAATGAACTCTTGAAGATAAATTCTGATACAGTAGGTTTTATAAAGGTAAATGGTACTAATATAAATTATCCGGTTGTTCAAACTGACGATAATGATTATTATTTAACTCACGCTTATGATAAGAGTAAAAATTCTGCGGGGTGGGTTTTTGCGGACTTTCGTAATGATATGAAAAATTTTGATAAAAATACAATTATATATGCACATGGTAGACTTAACAACACGATGTTTGGTAGTTTAAAGGGCATTTTAAATAGTAAGTGGTATGACAATAAAAATAATTATGTTGTTAAATTTTCTACCCCTTATGAAAATACGCTTTGGCAAGTATTTAGTGTTTATAGTATAAAGGCTGAAAGTTATTACATAACTACGTCTTTTGGTGATGATTATGGAGATTTTTTAAAGACTATAAAGAATAGAAGTTTAAAGGATTTTAATACTGACGTTTCTACTAATGATAAGGTACTTACTTTGTCTACTTGTAAAGATACCAGTGGCAAAGAACGAGTTGTTATGCACGCTAAACTTATAAAGATAGAAAAAAGATAAGTTTTGTCGAATATGATGTTTTTATTTTAAATATGGTCTATAATCATTTTGGTGAAGCAAATGGATAAGAAAGTAATAAATAAAATGTTTAAGGAAATGATTGAAGATATTGTTTATTTAAAGCGTGTTCCATATAAGCATTGACAAAATGCTTTTTTTTTGAGAAAATGTATGTGGTAATAAAGAAAGAGGGTATAATAATGTATCAAGAGAGAATATTACTTACACCTAAGGATATTTTAGAAAAGGAATTTAAGATTGATACAAGGGGTTATAGACCCCAAGAAGTTGATAAGTTCCTAGATACAATTATTAGTGATTATGAAGAAATGCTTTCGATGATTAGAGAACTTGAACGTGATAAGAAAGAAATGCTTGAAGATAATATGCGTCTTAAGCAGGAGATTCGCAGTCTTAGAACTAAGCTTGATGTTGTTCGTCAGTCTTCTGGTACTGATGTAAATAACGCGGATTTACTTAGAAGACTTTCTAATCTTGAAAAAATTATTTATGGTGACAAATAATATTTTGGCAAACGCTGCATTTATTATAATGTAGAGGAAAGTCCATACTTGCATAACCTGTGATGGTTATAGTGTTTGTGCATAGGGAAAAAATAACCTATGGTAGTACTTTTGTACTAACGGCCTATTGATGCCTTTAATATGGCTATATATGGGTAAAGTGCCACAGTGACGAATCTTTTGGAAACAAAAGGGTGAAACGCGGTAAACCCCGCAAGCAAGAAACCCAAATTATGGTAGGGGAACCTTTTTGGCGAGAATTTGAA
>CAYXTH010000131.1:0-1672 GCA_964468025.1 uncultured Muribaculaceae bacterium
AAACAATTATGGAATTCGGAAAAAAAGTAGGTATATATTTAATTACATCGGTTAATTATACTGAAAAAAACGTGAAAAACAAATTACTTGATGTGTGTGATACTATAATAGACTTTGGTAATATGGAAGATGTAAATTTGTGTAATGTGTATTACCCCAAAAAAAGTGAAAGAATAACAATTTCTTATGTTAGTGATAAAAATATACAAGATGTTGTCCGGTTTTATAGTAGGTTTTTAAACAAATAAGTGGTATAATTTAAAATAGGAGGTAGATAAAATGATAAAGGATTTAGTTACTCAGTTTGAAAAGAAAAATATATTTTCTTCAATATTACTTATATTTTTCGCAGTACTTTTAATATTAGAGCCTGCGAATATGACAAAGGCACTAATTATAATAATAGGTGCTATATTAGTGTTAGATGGAATAATTGATATAGTTAATTATTTGTCTTCTGATAAGGATTATAGAATGTTTAGTCTAGGTGTTTTTGAAGGAATTATTGAACTTTTAACAGGAACGTTATTTTTGCTTAATTATGATGCCCTTATTACTGTATTTCCTGTTATTTTGGGAATTATAATAATTGCCAAAAATTTATTTAAAATGCAACTAGCATTAAATTTAAAACAATTTGGTTATACCAACTGGGTATATGCCTTATTAATTTCATTTATAGTTATATTACTTGGCATTGTAATAATTATAAATCCATTTACTTCATTAAAAGTGCTTGTAATTACATCAGGAATAATTATTTTAATATCAGAAATTATAAATATTGTTTATAGTATAATTATAATGAAGAATATGAAGACTATTGATAAAACCGTAAAAGAGGCAATTTATGAAGAAGTAAAATAATTGCTTTTTTTATATTTCGATATCTAAATCTTTAAATAACTCGCTATCAAAAAACTCTTTTAATTCAATATTTAGGCTATCACATACCCTTACTAGTGTTAGTATAGTAGGGTTATGGCTTTTACCACTTATAATTGACTGTAATGTTGACTGTGTTAAACCACTCATTATAGCGAGTTTATTTATACTCATATCTTGTTTATTACATAATTCTTTAATTCTTCTTGCTACTGCTATTGATATTTGCATAAGTATCACACTCTTTTTAATACATTGTATAATAATTGTGATATATCAATTAGCGATACATCGTTGACAACGCCAAAAAAATATTTTATAATTATAATGATAGAACGCTAGGAGAATTATTATGAATGAAAAAATTAGTTTAAAAAAGATACTTAAAAGTAGACTAACATTTTTTATACTGGGTGGTATTTTATTTGGATTTGTTGGTGTAGGTGCAGCATCTTTAATATATAGCAGTGATGTAACTTATGATAATACCAGTAGTGGTCTTTCTTCTACTACTGTACAAGGAGCATTAGATGAGTTATATGAGAAAGCAAAAAATGCACCTAGTTGTGATAGTGATGGAAATTGTACAGTAACATGTCCTGATGGTAAATCATTTATTTCAACTGATACAGGTTATAAGTGTAGCGACCCAACAGCAGAAAATACAATTAAAAAATTAAATGTTACTACTGTAACATCAGGAGATGGATTATATGCAGATACAGTAACTGATGGAAGATATTATTATTCTGGATCTTCAGCAAACAATAGTATAGTATTTAATGGA
>CAYXTH010000132.1:0-1586 GCA_964468025.1 uncultured Muribaculaceae bacterium
ATTTTCCCGCGAATGTTTAAATTTTTTTAAGACATTTTCCTAAGTTATTGACAGACTTACTATTAGTACCCATTGATTATTTCTTTTAAAGTATATGTTTTTTCTTAGTTTTAAATAATATCTAGTAATATAAATTTTACATATTTTAACAAACTTATCAGTGGATGATATAATTTTCCTGTGTTCATTTGCTGGTATAATGTATTTTAACATCGATTTTATCTCTAGGTATGTTTAAATATTATATAAAAGGTACTACGCAGTGATGTTAACCTAATATAAAAATATATTCTTTAAAAAGAGGGTGTACAAAATGTAAAATAAATGTTAAAATTATATTAGCAGCAAGGTAGGTGATTGGTTTGAGATATTTAGGATTAGATTTAGGTGCAAGAACACTTGGAGTTTCTATGTCCGATATTACTCATGTAGTCGCAAATACATATTCAACAATTCATTTTGAAGATAGTGATTATAGTGTGGCGATTGAAAAATTAAAACCAATTATCTTAGAAAATAACATCGGCAAAATTGTTTTAGGCTTTCCAAAAAACATGAATGGCACTATTGGACCTAGGGCTGAAATTGCTCTTAACTTTAAGGAAATGCTTGAAAATACATTTAAAATTGAAGTTGTAATGCAAGATGAACGTTTAACAACAAGACAGGCTGAGGGTTATATGCTGAAAGCAGATATGTCAAGAAAAAAGCGTAAACAAAAAATTGATAGTTTAGCGGCTAATATTATTCTCCAAACATATCTAGATAGGGAAAGGAATGGAATTTTATGAAAGAAGATGAATTAAAATTTAGAGCAGTGGATGAAGAGGGAAGACAAATTGAATGTGATACTTTATTTATATTTGATTCTCCTGAAACAAAAAAAAGCTATATTGTTTATACCGATAATTCAATTGATGAAGAGGGAAATACAAGAGTATATGCCTCAATTTATGATCCTAAGGAATTAAAAGTTAGTGAAGATGAAGAATTTGCATCACTTAATTTATCACCAATTGAAACTGATAAAGAATGGAAAATTATAGAAACCATTTTAGAAGAAATGCAAAATCAAGTAGAAGAATAGGAAAATTTCTTTGAAAAGAAAGTTTTCAATCCGAAAGTTTTTACTATTTTTGATTGTGCTCTTTTTCATTGCTATTGTTGCCTTAATTGGCCTTTATAAGTTTGAAACATTAGCTGTAAGTAGTACAAGTAAAAAAATAGAATTTACAGTTGAAGATGGTAAGACTTACTATACTTTGGCGAATGATTTAAAAAAAAATAATCTTATAAAATCTGCATTCTTCTATAAAGTGTATTTAAAACTACATGCTCCAAAATCTCTTACAGTTGGGACATATGAATTAAATCAAAATATGACAACCGAAGAAATTATCAACTTTTTAAGCAATGAAAATAATGCTACTGATAATAGTGTAAAACTTACTTTTAGAGAAGGCTTAAATGCTTTTCAAATGGCAAGTATTATTTCAAGGAAAACTGATATTAAATCAAACGAATTTTTAGAAAAAATAAGTGATGAAACGTATATTGATTCTTTAAAGAGTAAATACTGGTTTATT